>JANPNU010000230.1:0-4524 GCA_031427615.1 Burkholderiales bacterium | reverse complement strand
CTGGCGGCCTCCCACGTCAGCGCCCAGCAGCCGCTGACCAATCCAAATTTGTTGTTGTTGCGAAACGCGGCGCCGGACGTGATGGCACGTCAGGCAGACGGCAAGTTTTTACTCGCAACGCATGGTCTTGCCGACGCGCGTTATTTGGGTGTTCCACCCAGCTTTGATGCGGCGGGCAATCCGACCGGCATCGGTGGAAAGTTCATCAATGGTTTGATGCGTATTAATGCCGACGGCAGCCACGACACCACCTTTACGGTTGATTTACCGGATAACAACAGCGGTGACGTGTCGGACATCAAAATTTTTGGGAATTTTGCCTATGTATTGGGTAGTTTCAACGCCATTGGTGGCGTCGCCCGTGCCGGCTTGGCGCGTATTAATCTGACCACCAACGCCGTTGATACCAACTGGAATCCCAACCCGGTGCGGCGCATTGCTAATCAAACCGCAATCGGTTCCATGGCGCTGGACGGCGGGGGCAATTTATATACCTTCGGCAGCGTCTACGACATTGGCGGCAAGGCAAATGTGCGTATGGCGAAAATTTTAGCCACGTCGGTTAACGGCCTGGCCGATCCAAACTTTGATGGTCGTTCGGTGACGCTCAATGTTGCCAACGATATTGTTGCAACGGTCGGTGTGTTTGCAGCACCCACTACCAATGGTGCCGTTTATGTGATCGGACGAAAGGCTATTGGTGGCACGTCACAAAATTTTCGTGTATTCAAAATAAATGCAAATACCGGTGTCGAGGATACCAGTTGGAGTGCGAATTTGCAGGCCATTGATATGTTGATCTATGGTGTGACGGTTAATGCCGGTGGCGATTTATTCCTCGCGGGTCAGGTGGCAGGCAACGTCACGCTTGGTCAAAACCTCACCTCGCCCTACACCTTGGTGAAGTTAAGCGGGTCTACCGGGCAGGTTGCGCCGGGCTGGGTTGGTGGATTGAGCGGCCCGGCAACATTGGCAAACGCATTGACCTATCCGGTTCGTGTGCACTATGGCATTTCGCTGGACGCATCCGGCAATCTTTATGCCATAGCGGGTCGGCTACTGGGTGACACCGTGCCGGCGTTTTTTGCCAAATATGACGGCAATACCGGTTTGCCGGTTGCCGGATTTGCCGAGCTCGGTATTACCGGTGGAAATGGATTTGAGCCATGGGTGATAGTGGCAGCGGATGGCATTTATGGGGGAGGGCCGGGCTATTACGGCGGCACGCGCACCGGTTCGGTTATTAAACTCGATCCCGCGACTGGCGCGCTGGTTACGAATTTTAATGTCAACCTTAAAACCAGCGGGTTCATTTCGACGTCGACCAAACTGGACGACGGTCGCGTGGTCATGGGCGGTGGTTTTAATGAAGTGAATGGGGTGGCGGTCAATAATCTGATTCGATTTAATACTGATGGCACATTTGACCCGACGTTTACCAATGGCCCGAATGGGTTTGTCATGAACGTCAAACATATCGCCGGCAAACTTTACGCCAGTGGTCCGTTCCGATATTCAGGTGCAACGCCGCGCAACTTCATTGCCCGCTACGACGCATTAAGCGGTGCGCTTGACACCGGCTGGAGCGCCACACTCGATGGCCATGCCCGCGCAATTGTCGGCGACGCCAATACCATTTATATGGTCGGCGGGTTTTATACCGTGAATGGAGCGATTACCGGCTGTTTAACCAAGGTGTCTGCTGTGACGGGATTGGCCGATGCAAGCTGGCAGCCGACCATGACCGGTATTACCTTAGGCGCGCTCTGTCAGCGCGCCATTGCCAGGGTGGGTAATTATGTTTACGTTGGCATGCCGAACAATTCAAGTTTTCTGGGCGTACCACGGCTGGTGGTGAACGGGCAAAACCGCACGTTTGCACGGATTGATGCAACCACCGGCGTCATCGACAACAGCTATGATCCCAATCCAAACGGTACCGTGCAGTCAATGGAAACCGACGGCACGAATATCTTTCTCAGTGGCAGTTTTAACAGCATCGGTGGCGTGAGTACCCGGCTGGCGAAAATATCCGGTGCGACCGGTGCAATTGATGCGACTTTTGTGCAACCGCTCACCGGTCTGCCAAATAATGCGATCTGGATTCGCACCACATCCAATGCCATTTTCCTGACCGGCAGCGAATTCATCAACAACACCAACAACACCGAAACACGGCCCTATGTCTGGAAATTTGCCCTCAATGGCAGCCGAGATACGGCTTGGTCACCAACATTTGATCCGACCGATCAGAGCGATGCGTTTAATGCAGCCGCTGAGCCGTTTGGCGTAAACCGGATCATGATCGGTGCGGGATTTACCGCTGCGGGTTCGGCGAATTTGTTGCGTATTGGTGTAGCGGCGTTTAGTACCGTGCCAACCGCAACCCTGACGATGAAACAAGTCGGGCGGGGTACGTATGTTGTTGGCAATAATAATGCCACCGGTTCCTATGTGTCGTGCAATGATTGTCCGGCTGGAGCCAGGAGCTACGAATATGATCCGGGCAGCGTCCTGACGGTGAGTGTGCGACCCATGCCTGGTTGGATTTTTTCCGGTTGGAGTGGTGCCTCCGGAAGTGCGACTTGTTCGGGCACCTCCGCTTGTAGCTTTACCATCAATACGGCGTCAGACTTGACGGCCACGTTTACCAAGGTCCGCGACTTGATCGAAGAGTAGTTGTCAGCCGCGCGACGACTCGTCGCGGGCGGTGGTCATCACCAATTTCGACGGACATTTTTGATTTTCCGTGGCCGAGACGCCCGTTTGTCTGCGGCAAACGTTGTTAGCCTGCATATTTCATCGGGGCACGTTTGATGAAATATGCAGGCTAGAGAACCGCGGGCGACCCATGAAATATGCAGGTTAGCCGGTGGCTGATTTGTTACCCGCAACCAGCGCGGCAATTTCCGGCTCGGTCAGGCGCACCAGATACCATTCCGGCAAGATGCTGGCACCGAGCGACTTGTAAAAATCAATCGACGGCGTGTTCCAGTCGAGCACCCGCCATTCAAATCGCCCACAGTTGCGTGTTGCCGCCAGTTCGGCCAAATGCACAATGAGGGCTTTGCCATAACCACGTCCACGGGCGGCGGGAATGACAAACAAATCCTCCAGATACAGGCCGGGTTTGGCGAGAAATGTTGAGTAGGTGGTAAAAAATAGCGCAAAACCGACTGGCGCATGATTGTCAATGGCCATCACACATTCACAAGCCTGACGGGTGCCAAAAAGAGCCGCGTGTAGCATGGCGGGCGTGCCCGTCACCAGGTCTTGCAGTTTTTCGTAAACAGCGAGTTGGCCAATCAAATCATGAATGGCATCAACGTCGGCGGGGGTGGCGGGGCGAATGGTGAACATGGATAGTTTGGAGTGAGGTTGATGGGCGGGGAAAGGACCGGCGAAACAATCATTTGAAATTATTTTTCCATTCGCGAATCGCACCAAAAATTTGATGCGCGGGTGAATCAGGATGGAGCGGCCCGTTCGCGTATTGACAGGCCGCCGCAATCACATCCGGTGCATCCCAACGCAAAAATGGATTGGTGGCCCGTTCAAACCCGATGGTCGACGGCAGCGTCGGCTCACCGCGTGCGCGTTTCGCGGTCTCGATGACGATGCGCTGCTGCAGGGCGGGGTTTTCAGGCTCAACTGCGGATGCAAAACGCAAATTGCCGAGGGTGTATTCGTGTGCACAAAAAAACTGTGTATCGGCGGGAAGGGCGCGCAATTTGGCAAGCGAGGTGAGCATTTGCAACGGTGTGCCTTCAAATAAACGCCCACATCCTCCTGCAAAGAGTGTGTCGCCGCAGAACAACCAGCCGCGTTTTTTTTCGTAATAAACAATATGACCCAAGGTGTGGCCGGGCACGTCCACAATGTCAAAATCAAGGCCCAGAGCGGCGATGACGACATTTTTGTCTGAAACGGCAATCTGGGTGCGGTGCGGAATAATTTCTGTTGCAGGACCAAACACCGGAATGCTTTCCCCACACCAATCAAGCAACTCACCGACACCACCGACGTGATCCGCATGGTGATGGGTGACCAGAATTGCCGACAGATGCAACTGATGTTCGAGCAGATAATTGATGACCGGCACGGCGTCGCCAGGATCGACCACCACGGCGTTGTTGCCGTTGTGAATCACCCACAAATAGTTATCGGTAAAAGCCGGAACCGGGAAGATCGTCAACATTCCAGTAAAATTTTCATATGGGCCAGCAAATGGGAAACCAACAAACAAACAGCGATAAAAGTCCTGCCAGTTTAGCCGACTGGTTGGCGACTCCGTTGGGCGCCTACACATTGGCGCGGGAGCGTGCGTGGCTGGATAAGCTGACACCGGACATTTTTGGTTATCACGCGGTGCAGTTTGGTCTGCCGGAATTTGACTTGTTGCGCGAGTCGCGCATCACCCATCGGCTGGTGGTGTCACCCACCTTGGCGGCCCACGCCACGGTGGCCGCGCAGTTTCATGAGTTGCCGTTCGAGGCGCTCTCGGTTGATCTCTGTTTGTTGCCA
>JANPNU010000229.1:0-3245 GCA_031427615.1 Burkholderiales bacterium | reverse complement strand
GCCCCGATTGTTACGACCGATTTTATTAACAGGAGATTGAGATGCAACCTACGAACTTAACAACTTCATTCACAAAATTGTTGGCCGCTGCTATTGCTTTTGGTGGATTAGCCTTGCATGTCAACGGTGCGTTTGCCCAAGCCACCCTGGGCAAGCTGGAAACGGACTTCAACAAACAGGCCGCCGGTGATTACATTTTAGATAAGGCGCACGCCTCGGTGATTTGGCGCGTGGCACATTTGGGTCTATCGCAGTACACCGCGCGTTTCGACAAAATGGACGGCAAAATGAATTTCACCCCGGCAACCGCGTCGGCCAGCCGTGTCGAATTCACCATTGATGCCACGTCGATCAATACCGGCTTGGCACCGTTTAATAAAAAATTGCAGGGCGCGGAATTTTTTGACGCGGAGAAAAACGCCGACATCAAATTCAAATCCACCAAAATTGAATTGGTCAGTGGCAATAAATACAAAATGTCCGGTGACATGACCTTGCGTGGTATTACCAAACCAATGAGCTGGGACGTCACCTTTAACGGCGGCCTATACAACGGCTATGTGCAGGCGCATGCGGTCGGGTTCTCGGCGAAGGGTGTGGTCAAACGATCCGACTGGGGAATGAAGGAGTACATCGGCATTGTCGGCGACAATGTGGAAGTGCTGGTCGAAGTCGAATTCCTCAATCGTCCTGCGGCCTTGTAATTGCGCTAACGACAACACACAACAGATCCGACCAGAATGGTTTCATCGAAGCACGGTGCCACGCGCTATACCAACACAGCGATCACCTTTCATTGGCTGATGGCGGTGTTGATTTTTGTCGGCTTTGTGATGGGCCTATATATGGTTGACTTGCGCATCAGTCCGGACAAACTCAAACTTTATTCATGGCACAAATGGATCGGCGTCACGGTCTTTATATTGGCCGCGTTTCGATTGTGGTGGCGATTGCTCAATGCACCCCCGGCACTGCCCGCCATGCCGGCGTGGCAGCGGCAGGCCGCATCCATCACCCACGGTTTGCTCTATCTGCTGTTTTTTGCCGTGCCCATCACCGGCTGGTTGTTTTCGTCGGCCAAGGGATTTGCAACCGTATACCTCGGCGTGATTTCATTGCCGGATTTGATTGCTAAAAATGATGTGCTGGCACCGGTGTATAAGCAAGTGCATCTTTTTGCAAGTTATGGTTTGGGCGCGTTGGTTGGCGTGCATATATTGGCGGCGATCAAACATCAATTTTTTGACAAAGACGGTTTGATGTGGCGAATGTTGCCTAGCCGAAATTAACTTTCAGGATTTGTATATGAAACGATTTATTTGCAGCACCGCAGTGGTGATGACGTCGATTTTGTCGTTGACCTTATCCGCTGCGGGTGCCAGCGAGCTCAAACTCGATGCCGCAAAAAGCAGCATTGAATTCGGCTTTTCGCAATTGGGTGTGCCGATGAAGGGGCGCTTTACCCGCTTTGATGCGAAAGTTTTTTTTGACGCAAAAAAACCGGAAAACACCCAAGCCGAATTTGGCGTCGATATCAATTCAGTGGATCTGGGTGATCCATCCTATAACGACGAAACCAAAACACCGGACTGGTTAAATGCACGCATGTTTCCGCGTGCCACTTTTGTTGCGGAAAAAGTGACCGCGCTCGGCGCAAATAAATTTGAAGCCGCGGGTAAACTTTCAATCAAGGGTGCGACTCAACCGATCAAGGCGCAGTTTATTTTTACTGACGGCGTGACACCGGTGGTGGAGGGCAGCTTTGTCATGAAACGGCTGGCCTGGAAAATCGGTGACAACGAGTGGAAAGACACCTCGGTGGTGGCCGACGATGTCACCGTACGTTTTCGTTTTGTCACCCATAAAAAATAATTTTTTAAAGAAGAAAGTAAATCATGTCAAAAAAAATAATTGCCTTTGCAGGCTCCATCCGCAATGGCTCTATCAACGCCAATGCCCTGCGTTATGCAATCGAGGGTGCGCGCGCCGCAGGGGCGGATGTGGAAGTGATCAATTTGAAAGAATATCCAATGCCGTTATACGATGCCGATTGGCATACTGCCAATGGTGTGCCGCAAAGTGTTTTGGAACTGCGGGCAAAAATGATTGCGGCGCAAGGACTATTGATTGCCAGCCCGGAATACAACGCGTCGATCACCCCATTGCTGAAGAACACCATTGATTGGTTGTCCCAATCGGTGAAAGACGGGCTCGGGCAGGGCGGTGGTGGGCTACCTTTTCAAAACAAGATTGTCGGCTTGATGGGCGCGTCGGCAGGTGGATTCGGCGCGGTGCGCGCATTGCCACATGTGGCGGCCATTTTGTCCAATCTCGGCGCGATTGTATTGCCGGTCGTTGCGATCCCGGCTGCCGACAAAATCACCCATACCGATGGCAGTGTCGTTAATGAGCGCGCAACTAAAATGCTTCAGGATCTCGGCGGGCGTGTTGCGAAAATGGTGTGATATTTTTGGATGATGCATTCCATTCGCGATGCCAAGTCACTCGATCGCGTTAATCGCGTTGATACCAATCGACGGAAAGTTTGATCTGGATAAACGGAGCGCCGAACGGCTGGGTACAACGATAAGTGGGTATCACGTTTGAGGAAGTTGGGGTCCAGATATAGCATGCAACATGTCTAGACTTGACCCCAACTTTACCAACTTTACAATCGCGACCACTTGAGAAAGCGTTGTACGCACGAAGTGCAGTAGTTCTTTGGATGATCGCCATTGAAATCTGCTCGGAGGCCCCTTCACCGGCTCTCAGGCCGACGGTCTCAATTGGGAGCGGCGAAAATGCCAAATTGTCATTGGTCGCATCCATTTGCAGCCGAACGTTTGAATTCACCTGCCGCGCCGCTTTTGCGCGGTCAGGTGGAAAGATAGATTAGGCCGCAATCTGTTCGTATGAGAACTCGGGAATGCCAGCGCGGACAGAGGCGTGCTCAACCGTGATTGAGCAAATATTTCCGAGTGCATCGACATCGAGAACTGTGTTCTCATCCAAGTCACGAGTTTCAGAAACCGGAGCACAACGAAACTCAATGTGCAGGGTATCTGTATCGGCAAAGTATCGTATTTTCATGGCATAAACCTTCTGTCAAAAAAAGCGTTGTGAACAGTTTCTCCATCCGCGAGCAGGACGACTCTTAGGAAGCGGTTTTCCATTTCTACCACCTGCGTCCACCGACGGATTCGTCCGTCTGCTTGAATAAACTCCCGAATCGGCGTGTGGATAGC
>JANPNU010000228.1:0-3648 GCA_031427615.1 Burkholderiales bacterium | reverse complement strand
TACCATCCGGTTGATTACATCAAGGCGTTGCATGAAGCCTACCTAAATGAAGCCTCCCCCGCTGCCAAGGATGCCATGGCGCAGATTCTCATTAATTCGCGCATGGCGGCTGAAGGTCACCGGCCGATATGTCAGGACACGGGGATTTGTATTGCGTTTATCCGCGTCGGTATGGACGTACGTTGGGATTGCAAATTGTCGCTCGAACAAATGGTCAACGAAGGCGTGCGACGCGCCTATACAGACAAGGACAATCCGTTGCGCGGCTCAATGCTTGTTGATCCGGACGGCAAACGTAAAAACACCATGGACAATACGCCCGGCGTGACCCATGTCGAGTTGGTGCCGGGTGACAAAGTCGAAGTGATTGTCGCCGCCAAAGGCGGTGGCTCGGAGAACAAGTCAAAATTCGCGATGTTGCTGCCCAGTGACAGCGTTGTTGATTGGGTGTTGTCTATGCTGCCAACGATGGGCGCCGATTGGTGCCCGCCGGGAATATTGTCGATCGGCATCGGCGGCTCGCCGGAAAAAGCCATGCTCATAGCCAAGTGGGCCATGATGGAACCGATGAACATTCTCGAACTGCAAGCACGTGGGCCATCGACACGCGCCGAAGAACTCCGGCTGGAAATTTTTGACAAGGTGAATGCACTGGGCATTGGCGCGCAGGGACTGGGTGGGCTTGCCACTGTATTGGATGTGAAAGTCGTCGACTATCCAACACATGCCGCGTCCAAACCGGTGGCGCTGCTGCCCAACTGTGCGGCCAACCGGCATATTCATTTCACACTCGACGGCAGCGGTCCGGCCGTGCTGACCCCGCCGTCGTTGACGGATTGGCCAAAATTAACCATGGATCTGTCGACGTCCAAACGGGTCAACATCAACGGCATTACCAAACAGGAACTTGGTGAGCTCAAATCCGGCGAGCGGGTGTTGCTGACCGGCAAAATTCTCACCGGCCGCGACGCCGCGCACCGGCGGCTCACTGACATGCTCAAGAACGGCGAGAAACTTCCCGTGGATTTCACCAATCGCATCATCTATTACGTCGGCCCCGTGAAAGCGGTGGGTGACGAAGTGGTCGGCCCGGCGGGGCCCACCACGGCTTCGCGCATGGACAAATTCACCGCCGACATGCTCGAAAAAACCGGATTGATCGGCATGATTGGCAAATCGGAACGTGGCACGGCAACCATCGAGAACATCAAGAAAAACGGTGCCACCTACTTCATTGCCGTCGGCGGCGCCGCATATCTGGTTTCCAAAGCGATCAAGGCCTCCCGCCTCGTGGCGTTTGAAGACTTGGGTATGGAGGCCATTTACGAATTTGATGTTGAAGACATGCCGGTGATTGTCGCCGTTGACTCAACTGGCAATGCCGTGCACCGTACCGGACCACAGGAATGGCGCGGCAAAAGTCGCGCCATTGGCAGCATTGGCAAGATTCCGGTTGTTGTCGGTTAGGGATGTTGGCACGCCAGCAATGAACGGGTATGACGCCACCTGAAAATATCAACATCGTCCCGGCAAGAGTATCTGCGCCACGCCTATCCGTCATCGATGGTTCAGCAGGACTACGCGTGTTGTTGGCAACGCTGATCACGTCTGCCTATCCCGATGCGATTATCGAAGACATTGACCCTTACTCACAAACCATGCGGGGCGCCGGCTTTTTATTTGGCACCCATGGTGATGTGATTATTCTGAGCGGGCTCGGTACACAAGTCGAAGCATTGGATGCACTCAAACGACTTCGAGATCGGCAGCACTGTTCACCAATCGTTTTATTGGTATCCAACGAACTGATTACCTTGCGGGCTGAACTGATTGCGGCCGGCGCGTTTGCAGTATTACGTAAAAACTCGCTCTCGTCGACACGATTGTTTGATGCCATCGATCGCGCGCTTGGACATACCCAAAGTCCAGATCATTTCTGCGCGCACTACCCCGCGGTTCAGCAGGATGCCGAACCTTACTACGGCGAATTCGTTTTTTCCCATGAAGGTGAGCGATGTGTGGTTGAAATAGATGGTTACCGATTGGTTAAATGTATTTCGAGCGGGCCACTTGCACAGGTTTTTTTGGCCGATCAGGTCAATACCGGTTTGGCGGTTGTCATCAAAATATTGACCGCCTCTCCAGTCCACAACATGAATGCCATGGGCGCGGTGCGGGCGCGACGCAGTCTATTTGACCGCCATACCAGTCCGTCCATTGTGCGCACCATTGACAGCGGAATAGGCGGAACGTTTTTCTTCGAGGTCATGGAATATTTGTCACACGGCGATTTGCGACAGCGCATGCAAACACCGCTGGCGACGGATCAGGTTGTGGCAATCATGGTTGATCTGCTGAACGCGCTCACGTCACTGCATGCCAGCGGATTGGCGCATGCGGATTTAAAACCAGAAAGCATCTTTTTTCACGCCGACGGACACCTGGTTCTGATTGATTTTGATATCGCCACCACCTTTGGACAGGTGGTGACGGCCACGGCCCCGCGCATAAAAATTAGCAGCGAATTGTCGATTCTGGGCACCCCCATCTATACCAGCCCCGAGCAAGGCGCGGGTCTGCCGATTGCTGCGTCCGCCGACATTTATTCGGCGGGCATTATTTTTTTCGAGCTGCTTACCAGCGTCGTGCCTTTTGCCGGCGACACACCTGCGCAAGTTATTTTTCGACATATGCATGACGAAGTTCCACTGCTACCTTTGCGTGTGCGACATTTACAATCCGTTATTGACAAAATGCTTGCCAAAACGCCAACTGACCGATTCCAGACCGCTGCCGCCGTCAGTGACGCGCTGCGCACCACCCTGCTGGATTTGTCTACAGGTCAGGCCACATGACCGCACCTGGATTTATCGGCTCGTCAGACGCCCTGCTGCTGGCACGTGCCGTGCCAGCCACGCCTGCCACGCCAATGCTGGTGTTGTGCGCAGATGCCGCCGATGCCGAACGAATGGCGACCGAAATTTACTGGTTCAATCCGTCCGCACGGGTCTGCCGCCTGCCCGACTGGGAAACCCTTGCTTACGACCGGTTTTCACCGCACCCGGATTTGGTATCCGAGCGGCTGGCAACATTATTCCAATTTGCCAACGGCGACTTTGATATTGGCATTGTGCCCGTCACCACCGCCATGACACGGCTGGCGCCGCGTGAGTATCTGGCCGGCCGGGCATTTTTCTTGCGCGTAAAAACCAAACTCGATATTGAGCGTTTTCGCGGCGATTTGGTATTTGCTGGGTATGCCACCGTCAAACAAGTGATGGCACCGGGTGAATACGCAATTCGTGGTGGCTTGATTGATTTATTTCCGATGGGCTCAACGGTACCGTACCGAATCGATTTGTTCGGCGACGAAATCGAAGCGATCCGCACTTTCGACATTGATACCCAACGCAGCATTTATCCGGTAAACGAAATCCGCCTGCTGCCGGCACGCGAATTTCCGCTCGACAAATCCGGACAGAATATGTTTCGCGAACAGTTCCGTGATCGCTTCGAAGGGGACCCCGCAAAGTCGCGCATGTACAAAGATGTGTCAAGCGGATTGGCCCCCAATGGCATTGAGTATTTTTTACCGTTGTTTTTCGCTTCAACCGCCTCGGTGTTCGACTATCTACCCGCCAACACACG
>JANPNU010000227.1:0-2791 GCA_031427615.1 Burkholderiales bacterium | reverse complement strand
GACACCAATCTCAGCCCCCAAGCCATATTCAAATCCATCGGCAAAACGGGTCGAGGCATTGACCATTACCGAGGCCGAATCAACCTCGCGCAAAAATCGCGTCGCCAACTCTTTATCTTCAGTAATGATGGCATCGGTGTGCGCCGAGCCGTAGTCGGCAATATGGGTCATGGCCGCATCGAGACCGTCAACCACCCGAATGGCGATAATCGGCGCAAGGTATTCGGTAATCCAATCGGTCTCGGTGGCCGCAACCGTATGAATTCCGAGCGCGCCCAGAATTTTATTACTCGAATCACACACCCGCATCTCGACATTTTTTGCCGCATAAATGGCAGCAATCTTTGGCAAAAACTGGGAGGCGATCGGCCGGTCAACCAATAACGTCTCCATGGTATTGCAAGGGGAATACCGCTGGGTCTTGGCATTGTCGGAAATTGCCACGGCCATCTCTATATTGGCGGATGCCTCGACAAACACATGGCAGACGCCATCCAGATGTTTGATGACCGGCACCTTGGCGTCATCGGCAATTCGCGACGTGAGACTTTTTCCACCACGCGGAATCAACACATCAATCACACCACGCATGGTCAGCATTTCGCCCACCGCAGCACGATCGGTCGTTTCAACCAATTGAATCGCCGTCGCCGGCAGTCCGGCTGCCAACAAACCCTGAACCATGGCGGCGTGGATCGCTTGATTCGATGCCATCGCTTCCGAGCCACCACGCAATATGCAGGCGTTGCCGCTCTTTAGACACAGCGCGGCGGCATCCGCCGTGACATTCGGACGGGATTCGTAAATCATGCCGATCACGCCCAAAGGCACACGCATTTTTCCGAGTTCGATGCCGCTCGGCCGCCGCACCATCTCGGTCATTTCGCCGATTGGGTCGGCCAGCTTGGCGACCTGTCGCAGACCCTCCGCCATCGCTGCAATACCTGTTTGCGTCAATCTCAGTCGATCAACAAAGGCGGCATCG
The DNA here is from genome assembly GCA_031427615.1 of Burkholderiales bacterium. Classification (GTDB taxonomy): domain Bacteria; phylum Pseudomonadota; class Gammaproteobacteria; order Burkholderiales; family Usitatibacteraceae; genus UKL13-2. The sequence goes on along the minus strand of JANPNU010000227.1, from coordinate 1,806 downwards.
TGACCACTGGTTTGTGCCCGCGCGACATCGTTGGCATTGGCAGCCAGAATATCCTTCGCAGAGGCCAACAAGGTATCGGCGGCCACCGTCAACATCAAATTTTTTTCTGTCGTGGTGGCGCCCGCCAAACGACGCGCGGCCACTTTTGCGTTTGCACCAACCACACGCATATAGTCGACCACATCAGTCATTGTGGCGTTTGCAATGGCATCGTTATTCATCGTCTTGTTCATGTTGGCATCTGCACCGGCAGCCGCACACCACTCATGCCACAGGCAAATTGCAACAACGCATCCCACACGTCGTTGTTATTCACGCCTTTGATCATGCGATCAATTTTTGCCGCCTGCAAATTCAAACGCACCAAACTTGCCGCCGAATGTTTGCGAGCAAGTTTTTCAATCTCGCGCGCCTTGGTGGGAAACGGCGCACGACCGGAGGTGGTCACACCAACCGCGCGCAACAGGCTGCGCATTTCACTGGTGAGCATCCATAAAATCAGCGGCGGCGGTTCACCTTCAGCCTTGAGGCCGTTGAGCATCGTGGCGATCCGTCCGGCATCCCCGGCGTGAATGGCGCTGACCAAATTTAAAGTTGAATATCGCGAAACGTTGGCGACACTGTCTTGCATGACCGTCAGCGATACCTCCCCGGGCGGGCAAATCAGCGCGAGTTTTTCGACTTCCTGTTTGGCGGCAAGTAAATTGCCTTCCACACAGTCCGCCAAAAACTCCAGCGCTTCGCCACTGGCTGACAATTTCAGTCGTGCCAGTCGCGTACTCAACCAGCGCGGCAAATGCTGTCGCTCGACCGGCGGCGACTCAATCACCATCGCAACGGATTCCAGCGCCACAAACCATTTGGTTTTTTTGCCCTGCCAATCAATGTCAGGCAACGTCACCAATGTAATCGTGTCATCGGGCAGGCGTTGGCAATAGGCTTCGATCGCGGTCGACCCGGCCACACCCGGCTTGCCGGTTGGAATTCTGAGCTCAAGCAAACGATGCGTGGCGAACAACGACAACGCATTGCCCGCAGCGGCCAATCGTGTCCAATCAAAACCAGACTCGGCGGTGAAGACTTCGCGCTCGATATAACCTTGTTGCCGGGCGAGGTCGCGCAGGGCATCGGCCGCCTCCAAGGCGCCAAGCGGCTCAGCACCATAAATCACCACCAATGGACTGAGGGTCTTTGGCGGCTGCGTGATAAATTGTTCGGCGGTTAAACGCATGGGGGCATAGAGGAATGGGGGTTGGACGCAATCAAGGTGCGCGGCGGATGGCGATCATCCGTCGCAATATTTGTCCGCTGGCATCCCGCTCCATATCTTGGTACAACATGGATTCTTCCTGCTGCTTGGCAATGACGCGGGTGTCGTCATAAGCAAAAGTACGATTCAAATTGATCTCGCTGGTCGGAATAATCACCGCTCCTTTGCCATCAACAAATTGATAACTGACGCTAAGACGCAACTCGTATTCGCGCACGCGCCCGGCGCCAGACAACGACAAAATCTGCCGGTCGCGTCGCTCTTGCAATATTGTCAACACCGCTTCGGCATCTTTGGTCGTGCCAACCAATTTGGTTTTGGTGTCGGCCAGCTCGCGACGGATTTGTCCGGCCACCACTGAATTACCGGTGGAGGTGATAAAAATGGTTTGATACGGCAACTCATACGAGCCACGCAGCGTGAAACCGCACGCCGCCAAGGTGGCGACACCTGCCAGTGCCAACAACGATTTTGATTTAAACGACCACATTGATGAGTCTCCCCGGCACCACAATTAACTTCTTGATCGGCTTGCC
>JANPNU010000226.1:0-3370 GCA_031427615.1 Burkholderiales bacterium | reverse complement strand
GCCTGTTGCACCGCCGGCATTCGCCAAATCACCGGGAATCCCCTTGTATCGATCCTGAAAACCATAAAACGCGGTTTGGATGGTGCGGAAATCTTGCGCGTAGCTCTTAGCTTTGGCCGAGTTGATCAATTCCTGACCTTTTAATACACCGCCGAGTAACAAGCCGACAATCACCAAAACAATGGCGATTTCGACGAGAGTAAAACCTGATTGTTGACGTTTCATAAATGCTCCTGTGGTTTTTATTGTGTGAGAGTGGGTAACGATTGAGGGCGACAGCGAATACAAATTAACTTAAAAACTTGGCAGCCAGGCCAAAGGCCAAGCCAACCACCAAAACTGCAACGGCGATTTGGTACTGAATTTGTGGGGACAGGGAATGGTGGGTATTCATGTTTTCCTCCAATGGATTAATGATTGCACAATTACAATGGAGCAATTGCCGTGCCAACTGTGTAACCGTTTGATTTCATTAGTTTTTTGTAAATTTCGACGTCGCGCAATCAAACAAATCTGTCGGCAAACAGACGTTGCTGTCCGGAATGTCGACAGTTTGATGTTCGGACGGTCGCATTTGGGCAATGTTGGCGGGTCGGTGTGATGTTGATTGAAAAACGCCAGCCACGCCATGCCACAATCAGGGTAACTCCAAACGTTAAACGAGCCCACGCTTATCTATGAATGCAACAACAGCCAATCTTTCCACCTCCACGTCGTGGTTACTTCGGCAACGGCGCTGGCTCATTATTGCCATGTTGGTGTCACTACATCTGGCGTTGATATCGCAGTCAGATAGTTTGTTTTTGCGGGTTTGGTTGCTGGTCCACTTTGGTTTATTTTTGATTTGGCAGCCGTTTGTGTCCGCTGAGCGCGAGCTGAATGTGATTGCGGTTGCGGTTTTGATCGGCATTACCGCAGCGATTCTATATTCGTTGTCCGGCTGGATGCTGGTGACCTGGATTACCATTTTGATTGCCATTATGGGCGGCAAGGTCTTTACCTCGCAGGCCGCCCGCCGCAGCCGCTTTTATTTGGTCGCGGTTTTATATTTGTTTGCCATTTTGCTTTTGTGGACGGTGCCGGTTTCGCTGTTGACCCTTGCCAATGTGTTGCCAGAGGGTATCCGCACCCTGGCTGCCTATGTTGTTCCGGTGGTGTTGGTGGCGATGGTATTTCTACCGTTCCGCGCAGAGGACGAGCACACTGCACAGGTATTCGATTTTTTCTATTCAATTTTTGTTTTTCAGCTGGTGGTGGTGCTGGTGCTTGGTAGTGTGGCGGCCATGCGGGTCACCGGTAATCAGTATTTTCCGGCGGTGTTGCTCACCGTGTTGTCGTTTGCCGGTGCATTATTGTTTTTGGCGATTTTGTGGGGGCCCCGCTCCGGATTCGGTGGCTTACGCACCTATTTTTCCCGCTATCTGATGACAGTGGGCATGCCGTTTGAATTGTGGATGCGGCGTATTGCCGAGTTATCCGAAACGGAAATTTCACCATCGCGTTTTCTCGAGTCGGCAATGATTGAAGTGGCGACTCTGCCGTGGATACTGGGTGCCCGTTGGCGCTCACCGGACGGCGTGCAAAGTGCGGATGGCAATGGTCGGTTTGGCCGCGAATCCGAGCACTCGGCGACGTTTCGATATCACGATTTGGAAATCACTTTTTATACGGAAATCGCACTGTCGCCCGCGCTGTTTTTGCACGTGAGGCTACTGGCGCAGGTAATCGGGGAGTTTTTTGAAGGCAAACGGCGTGAACAGGCCATGAAACAAAACGCCTATATGCAGGCCGTTCATGAAACCGGCGCGCGCCTTACACACGACATTAAAAATTTATTGCAGTCGATGTATGCCATTGCCAGCGCGAGCAGTGTGTCTCGAAAACGACGCGATGCCCTGTCGGCAGAACAGCCCGAGCGGCGGGAAGCGTCCGAATTTGAGCAAATGCTGGAACGACAATTGCCGCAACTCACGCAGCGATTACAAGCGACCCTGGATAAATTACGCAACCCCGGTGTGGCACCGGCAAACGTGATCGTACCCGCCTCACAATGGTGGGTGGACAGCAAACTCCGGCATCAAGCCGGCGAAATCACCTTTGTTGGTGACCGAAAAATGATCGGCAATGTTCTCGCGAACGTGTTTGATACGGTGCTGGAAAACTGTCTGGAAAATGCCCAAAAAAAACGCCAGCGTGAATCCAGCATTCGCATTATTGTTGAACTGCTGCCGGGCGATGCCCCGTCGTTGCTGGTTGCGGATACCGGCAGCACGATACCGGCTTTGGTGGTCGAAAGTTTGTTTCATGCACCAGTCGGCAGTGGCCGTAGCGGCGGCTTGGGAATTGGTTTATATCAAGCCGCACGGCAGGCCGAAGAAGCCGGTTATGCATTTACTCTCGACAAAAATGAACCTGGTAATGTGCGATTCAAACTTGCCAAGATCGTGAGCTGATTTCGACTTGCCAGGTTGTGATTGCGGCAAATATTGGCTGCCGGTCGAAAAAAAACGGGCCGTGTTGGCATCAAAATGCCCGCACGGCCCATTTTGAGGTTGATTCGAAATCAATACTTGGACACGCGGGTTGCGCCTTGGCCAGAAAGGATGCGCACGCGATCACCAACCCGAAATTCTTCATCCTTTTCCTGGGTGATGGCGACCAGCTTGCCGCCTTCAAGTTTGACGGTGACCTCCACGCCTTTTTTGTCGTTGGTTGATTTTTCGATGCTGCTGCCGACCAATCCACCCACCACGGCGCCGGCGATGGCACCGGCAACACTTGCCCTATCACCCCGACCGAGTGTGGAGCCAGCCACTCCGCCAAGCGCAGCACCGGCAAGGGTTCCGGTGCCGGAGTCACGAGCGTCTATCACAACGTCACGGACACTTTCAACCACGCCCAGACGGACGTGCATTTCACCCCTGGTCTGGCCGCGTGTGTAATCGCCGCCTCCCAAGCCCGGCGACGCACAACCTGCCACCAGAGCGCTGATGAACAGAGTAGCCGTAATGAGTTTCAGTTTCATTTTATTGCCTTTCATTTTTAGTGCAAATCACTTAAATCGGTCCTATCGTCATCAGTCTGGTGATATCAGTCCCACAGCGACTCGTCGTAAGCGGTTTGATAGCGAATTTCAATTTCCTCGCGCGTTGGAAAATGCCCCTGCGGACCACGATATTCAATTTTGATGGAGCCCATCGTATTGGCCAGCCGCGCGGCCCTTTCAAATGACCAACCACGCTCAATGCCATACAAAAGCCCGGAACGATAGGCGTCACCACATCCGGTCGGGTCGACCCGCCTGTTTTCCTTAACGCTGGGCACAATGATTTGTTGACCCCCTGTGTAGATAACCGATCCCTTCGCGCCC
>JANPNU010000225.1:0-2899 GCA_031427615.1 Burkholderiales bacterium | reverse complement strand
GGTGAGCGGGGCGGGAATGTATTGGCATTCCAAAAACAACCCGAGCGCGTCCAGATCAATTTCGCGTGAAACCTGTGGGTGTTCGGTGATGGCTTTGAGCTCAGACGCAAACACGAACAATTTGCCGTCCCAGGAAAAATGCAATGGTTTGACACCCAGATGGTCACGTGCCACCAATAATGATTTGGCCTGTTGGTCGTAACAAGCAAAAGCAAACAGGCCTTGTAATCGCCCGAGCGCGGCGTCCCCCCATTGTGCCACCGCTTGTAAAACGACCTCGGTATCACCATTGGTATGAAACGCCCGCCCGAGTCGCTTCAGCTCCTCACGCAACAACTGGAAGTTATAAATTTCGCCATTAAAAACCAAGCTGTGGCGACCATCCTGGGTCGTCATCGGCTGGCTGCTGGCAACAATATCAATGACCGCTAACCGGCGATGGCCCAAATGCACGTTTTCAGCGGAGAAATACCCCTCCGCATCCGGCCCGCGATGGCTTAGTCGACGATTCATTCTCATCAGCAACGGGCGCGGTTCGGCCGGCTGCAGACCAAAGGTGACAAATCCGCTTAGTCCGCACATGATCGAAGGCAGGTTCGTTTTGCTGTGAATATCGAAATGTTAGGGATCAGAATGGGAGTCACGCCGGGGTTCAGTATTTTTTCCAAGGGTGAGTTTACTTGAGCGGGTGGAATTTCACCCTGATTAGCTTAAATTGCATACTAACGGAGTCTGACCCTTAGCTGCAAAAAATACCCCACCACAGAAATGGCAATTGCAGTCGCGCAGCGTGCACGGAAAAGAATTTTCCTGACGTTCGCTGCAAGGACTATCCAGTCATTGCGAGAGGAGATTGCCGGTATGGTTTGAGGAAGCGAGCTTGTGCGCCACCCGTTCCGGTCGACCGTGATCACAACGCCGTGTTGTCCACGTTCGAAAAGCTGCGATGACGACACTTACCACTCTGATATGTTTGTTGAAATTCTCGGTGTTTGCAAATGCATAAAATTTCCGACCTCTCAGAAAGCTCTGCAATCGATTTTCAGATCACCAAGAGGGATAACGTGACCCCAGAAATTCACTCTTTTCTCAGTAGGTATTAGAATTTCAACAAACTGCTAACGAATGAAAGGGTTTCTGCAAATTGATTCATTGCTCAGCGCTGCAGGACTCTGTCTATTATTTCCAACAATTTTGCGGGTTCAAACGGTTTAACGATCCAACCAGTCGCACCGGCACGCTTTCCCTCATCGCGTAATGCAGACTGTGACTCCGTTGTGAGCATTAAGATAGGCGTAAACCACGTATTCGGAAGCGTCCGTAACGCCTTGACAAGCTCAATACCGTTTTTGCCTGGCATGTTGATATCAGAAATGACCAATTCATAATGTTGCTGTCCAGCCAAAACACATGCCGCGTCAAGATTTTCAGCCACGCTGATCGTGGTTCACCTAGACCGGACAGACGCCAGATCTTTTACGGCATTTAGCCGTTTAACGACGCAAGTGACGAGCTAAGTGCGTGATAAGTGTCCGTATGCCTTACGACTCAGAAAAAAGAAAACAGGGTTACCTACAAAAAAAATGCGAGAGTAGGTGTCCATTTGGCGATAATGATGTGGTTCGGGGTCTGATTCGAGCAGTGGCAAGAGTCAAAACCAGCCAACCAGTCATTTAACATAATATAAATATGCCGCCACTTGGATGTTCGAAGCGGCTCACCAAACCATGGATAACGTCAAAACAACCAATCAAACCGACCTCGGCATTCCCATGTCGGTGGCCATCCGCGACCGACTACAGCGCGCGTCGAAGCGCTTTCACGCAAACGACAATATTGCGGAATTTATCCAGCCCGGTGATCTCGAGGCGCTGCAGAACGAAGTTGAAAATAAAATGCAGGCTGTTTTGGAAAGCTTGGTTATTGATACCAATAGCGATCACAACACCAATGAAACGGCACGGCGGATTGCCAAGATGTTTATTCAAGAGGTATTCCGTGGGCGTTATTTTGCCGTACCGGAAACGACTGAATTTCCCAACATCTCTCACCTGAATGAGCTCATGATTGTCGGACCGATTACCGTTCGCAGCGCGTGCTCCCATCATCTTTGTCCCATCATGGGCCGCGTCTGGGTAGGCGTGATGCCAAACGAGCATTCCAACCTGATCGGTCTGTCGAAATACAACCGGTTGATCGATTGGGTGATGAGTCGGCCGCAAATCCAGGAGGAAGCCGTTTCACAGGTCGCTGAATTGTTGCAAAGCAAAATTCAGCCGGACGGCTTGGCGATTGTGATGGAGGCGGACCATTTTTGTATGCATTGGAGGGGGGTCAAGGATACGGAAGCCAAAATGATCAATAGCGTCATGCGGGGCTCATTTTTGAAAGATCCAAACCTGCGCCGCGAGTTTTTATCTCTGATCAACCAACGCTAGAGAATAAGAAATGATGATACGTTTACTCTATGCCAGCCGTGCCTCCGATGGCAACCGGGTCGCCATGACGGAATCAATCCTGGCGCAGTCCCGCACTTACAATCCAGCGCATGGCATCACTGGCATACTTTGCACCGGCGGCGATATTTTCATGCAGGTACTTGAAGGCGGACGCACTGAAATCAATACGTTGTACAACCAGATCGTCCGCGACCCGCGCCATACTGATGTGGTGATCCTGAGCTACGAGGAAATCACTGAGCGGCGTTTTGCCGGCTGGACCATGGGACAGGTCAACCTCGACAAAATCAATCCATCGGTACTGCTGAAATATCTGCCCCGCCCTGCCCTTGACCCCTACTCGGTTCCAGGCAAAGCATCAATGGCCTTGCTTGAGGAGCTTATCTCAACGGCAGCCATCATTGGCAGGTCATAAGCAGCAATATGCTGTCAATCATCAC
>JANPNU010000224.1:0-4898 GCA_031427615.1 Burkholderiales bacterium | reverse complement strand
CGACGATCGAACCGACAAATCTGACGGCAATATTTCGGCTGTCAAATTGGGCGACACCACGAATACGCAGCCACATATGTCCTGAGCGATGCCGCAGCGCACGGCACTCAACGTCCAGGTAGGGTGTCTGCCCCTTCAGGTGCCCCAACAATTGATAGTGGAATAATTCCACATCGGCCGGATGGATCCAATCTTTCCAAGTTAGTGTTTGGTGTAGGTCTTCGCTTCCAAAGCCAAGAATTTCACGAAATCGATCGGAATAGTATTGGTTTCCAGCGGGATCAAAATCGACATCAAGAATACCCTGCTGTGATGAGCGGATAACCAGATCAAGCTGTTCTTGCTGTTTTGCCACCTCTCGTTCGAGATGCTTTACAAGTGTCACGTCGGTAACCGTACCAATAATTCCATCGACCGTGCCATCCGCACGACGAACAACCTGCTTTGCAACGATCGTCGGAATTTCACGTCCGCCGGCATCCACCACAAAGGCCTCGCGCGCTTCAAATCCGCCAGCCGATGCAAATACGTCTGCGTCAAAATTAACTTCGGCATCAGCAACCAGCGGATCCTGAAATTCGCGACTGGTTTTGCCAAGAACATCAAGCCGGTCACGTTTATTTAATTGCTCCCACGCGCGATTGACAGCAACCAGACGGCCGTCGGCATCTTTGCGAAATATGGGGTTCGGATTCAACTCGATTAAATCGTCGGTGAACTTAACTTGATCCCGCAGTTTGAGGGTCATGCTGTTGGCAAGGGTTGCCGCTTGCTCACGAAGACGTGTCAATAACCACACCAAACCCACCAAGGATAAGGTGCCCAATATTCCGACAAACAGGATGGTTGCAGGCATCCGGCTGGACAATTCATCCGCCAATTTGCTGGTCGCCGCAACACTAAGTGACCAATCCCGTTGACCGACATTTAGCGGTAAAGTCGCGGCCAAAGCGCTCATTGGGGCTGCACGGTTCGCTGAATCAAATAACGTCGCACCCTTTTCTGAAATGGCGAGCGCCAGTCGCTGTCCACTCTCGGCCGATGCCGCAGCCAGCAAGCGTGCCGGGCGAAGAATCGCGACCATATAGCCGATTGGTTCACTCAGTGGCAGACGCGAAGAATAGACGGGGCTGACCATGGCGACATAATCTGTAGCCTTGGCAGCGGTCTCAATGGAAAGTGGTGGCGTCGTTACGTTTCGTTTGGTTAGGCCGGCAACTTTTGTTGCATCGTCGATCAAAGGCGACATGGACAGCTCGGAAATATTTGACAACTGCTCTACAACAACTCGAACCAACAAAGACGATGGGGGATGATGGGTGGCCGCTCCAGCTTTGCGGACCGGCTTAGGTACAGCTCGATACTCCAGCCGAACCAGCCCCATCGCCGACGCCACATTTTGACCGCGCGCATCGAGATAGTCGTTCCAGCGCGCATTATCAATTTCGGGCATAGAGGCAATCACTGCCGCACCGATTGCAATCTCATCCTCGATGTGACGAACCTCACTGAGAATAAATTTGGACGCATTCGTGGCCATTTCATCAAACTGTTGCAAGGCGTTTTTTTGCGACCGAACATTGCTTTGGTGGGCCGCCAAAATGGTTGCCAGCAGCAATGCCGCAAGAATGATCCATGGCGCCTCGACACGGGGCCTTGGCATCACCCCTGGCAGGGAATGACTAGCAGATGCCCTAGTGGTTTTAGCGGGGCTATTTGCGGGAGGTAGTTCGAGATTTTCGACCATGCGTCAAGGTTACCGAAGCGGGCAACAAACAACAATACCCGTCTACAATCAATTCTCAATTGTAATAATCGGTGACCTGACGTATTGACATGACGCCATCAACAGTACCCAATCTGCGCGAATCTGGTGTACGATGCCACCGCTATGCCATTTATTTCCACACTAACTTTTTTACGTGCATCCCTCCTCGCGGCGGGCATGGCGTGCTGTCTGGCGACGACGACAGCGGCGGCTAATATCTATTCTTTCAAGGATGAAAATGGCGTAACCCATTTTTCGAATCTCCCGCATTTAGATAAACGATACAAATTGGTCTACCGCATTCCGGACTCGTGGAAAACAAGGCCAAACGCATGGACTCCCAATTTTCCAAAGTCGGTTGATATCGGGAAATTGGTGCCGATTATTGATAACGCCGCGCGAAGCCATGGCGTCGATCCGCGGTTGGTACACGCGGTCATTAGGGCAGAATCAGGCTACAACGAAAGGGCGCTATCGAATAAGGGTGCCATCGGCCTCATGCAACTCATACCCGGCACCGCCGAGCGCATGGGCGTCAAAAATATTTATGACCCGGTTGAGAATATTTTTGGCGGCACCCGCTACCTGAGCCACCTGATCAAAATGTTCAATGGCAATATAGAGTTGGCGGTTGCAGGTTATAACGCCGGCGAAAACGCAGTAATTCGCTACGGCCATCAAATCCCGCCATTTGCAGAAACCCAGGCTTACGTTCCCAAGGTAATGGCGTTTTTTCGCAGCTCGGAACTGAACCGATTTGTATCCGTGCCCATGCAATCACCGACCAATTTGCCAATTGCCGTGCCGCCAACGACTCACTCGCGTTGATTAAACGAGCACCAGGTTGTCTCGGTGGATAAGCTCAGGCTCTGCGATATATCCTAATACGGCCTCAATTTCAGCCGTCGACTTTCCGGCGATTTTTTTCGCCTCCGTGTATGAATAGTTACACAACCCCCTGGCAATTTCGCGACCATCCTCTCGGCAGGCGCTCACCACGTCGCCACGTGAAAAAATGCCCTCGACTCGGATCACCCCAATTGATAGGAGCGATTTGCCTGCAGACACCAATGCCCGGGCGGCACCCTCGTCTAGCACCAATCGACCCATCGTTTTCAGATGTCCTGCCAACCACATTTTTCGCGCCTGCATGGTGCTGGCTGCGGGTTCCAGCCGCGTACCCAATAATTCACCGGCGACAATCCGTGGCAGAACATTTTCTGTTCTACCATTTGCAATGACGGTAGCCGCACCGGAAAGAGCCGCTTTTTTTGCCGCCAGGATCTTCGTCAACATCCCACCGGTGCCAATATGCGAACCCGCGCCTCCGGCCATTCTTTCCAACGCCGGATCACCCGCTTTACCATGTGAAACGATTGATACGCTTGGGTCTTTTCGCGGATCGCCAGAAAACAATCCGTGTTGATCGGTCAGAATTACCAGCAAATCAGCTTCCGTCAGATTGGCAACCAAGGCCGCAAGCGTATCGTTATCTCCGAACTTTATTTCATCCGTGACAACGGTATCGTTTTCATTAATTACCGGCACCACCGCCAAATCCAGCAACGTCGCCAGTGTTGACCGCGCATTTAAATATCTGGTCCGATCAGCCAAATCATCGTGAGTGAGCAATACCTGTGCGGTCGCCAACCCATGTTCGCCAAACGCAGATTCATAAACCTGTACCAATCCCATTTGGCCAATCGCGGCGGCGGCCTGCAGTTTGTTCAGTTCATGCGGACGCGACTTCCAGCCAAGGCGCTTCATACCTTCGGCAATCGCGCCGGACGAAACCAGAATGACTTGATGCCCTCCGTCTTTAAGCAGTGCGATTTGCCGCACCCACTCCGCGATCAACGCGTGGTCAACACCCTCGCCATGATTGGTAATAAGAGTCGATCCAATTTTGACAATGAGGCGCATTGCTTAGCCCATAACAAAGGAAATTGTTAACCGCGCAGGGCGATACCGATGCCTGCACCCAAAAACACCAATAAAAACGGCCTTGCCAAAATGTTTTTGGCCTAAACGCTCCGTCGATAAACAAGCTATCTCTCCTGCCGCGGACAGTAATCTAATCCTGTCCGTCTGCCTGCACAGCCATATCAACTGGCGCCGCAGTCTGTCGGCGTGCCTCGACATGATCCATGATCGCAAACGTCAGGGCCTTACAACCGTCAGCTTTCATTGCTGAAATCGAAAAGGCGGGGCCTTTCCATTTCAGCCCCTTGATTACCGCCTTGGCGCGTCTATCCGCCTCTGCCTCATCCAGCAAGTCGGTTTTGTTCAGCACCAACCACCGCGGCTTGTCGAACAAGGACTTGTCGTATTTTTTGAGCTCCCCAATAATCGCCTTCGCCTCCTTGACGGGGTCGTTGGTCTCGTCGTACGGCGCAATATCAACCAAATGTAATAACAAATGGGTGCGCTGTAGATGCTTCAAAAATTGGTGCCCCAAGCCGGCACCTTCTGAGGCACCTTCGATTAATCCAGGCACATCGGCGATGACAAAACTGCGGTTATCATCCACCCGAACCACCCCCAGGTTTGGGTGGAGGGTGGTAAATGGATAGTCAGCCACCTTCGGGCGGGCCGCCGAAACAGCGCGGATAAACGTCGATTTACCGGCGTTGGGCATACCGAGTAAACCAACATCGGCCAACACTTTCAACTCAAAATAAATTTCCTTGGATTCTCCATCGGTGCCACGGGTAAATTGGCGCGGCGCACGATTGGTCGAGGACTTAAAATTTGTGTTGCCCAAACCGCCGCGCCCGCCGTCGGCGATCAACGCGCGCTGCCGGTCGGATGCCAGATCAACAATAATTTCATCCGTCGCCAAATCCTTAACCACGGTTCCGACCGGGACTCGCAAAATAACGTCGTCCGCACCGCCACCGGTGCATCCCGCACCCCGTCCGGGCTCGCCATTTTTTGCCCGGAAAATTCGCGCAAATCGATAATCAACCAAGGTGTTGATGTTGATGTCAGCAACCACATATATTGAACCGCCTCGTCCACCGTCACCACCATCCGGACCGCCAAAGGCAATAAACTTCTCTCGCCGCATCGATGCCGAGCCATTGCCGCCTTTTCCTGCATGAACTTCAATACGTGCTTCGTCGATAAA
>JANPNU010000223.1:0-4749 GCA_031427615.1 Burkholderiales bacterium | reverse complement strand
GCACGCTTACTCATTCATCGTTACACCATGTTGGGTGTGTTGGATCACAACGGTTTTCCATTGCGGGAAATGGGGATTTTGGATGCGCCACGATTACGCGATGAGCCCAAGGTGATGAAGGGCGCGGTATGTCGGGAGTGTGGCAACGCCTCGGTGATCCGCAAAGACGGCTGTGATTTTTGCAGCGCTTGTGGCTGGATCGGTGTGTGCGGATAAGGGGATTAGTGTTGGTCGATACTTTCTCCATGTGAACCGCTGCAGCTGACCCTAAGCCGGCATGGTGATTGCCCGAAAGCCGACATTCATCTGCTGCCGGCGATCTGCTCCCTAGTCTGCTTGGCTTGAACAAGGCAGGCTGCCTTTATTGACGCGAAACGCTGCGACCGTATTGGCGCAAGAGTCCTCTCAAGCTGAGTTATGGCAAGTAGATTCTTTTCAGGAGGCTCGTCTACTGATAGAAATGGAAGGCAAGAGTGAGAAGGCGTGAATACTCCAGCGGTGAATTCTAGTAGCGGGAGCACTCGGTAAGGTGCGCGCACGAGTGCTTCAGCCACTGCGCTGTTCAGTAGAGTTGTTAGCGACGCGTCGGAATGCGGTCGAAGGCGAGTCGCAATGTTTAGCCATGCAGCCGAACCCGAGGCGATCTGCTTGGATACCCAAGACTCTAGTTTTTCGGTCTCAAACATTTTTGCCAGGACAGCAGTCGGACCGATCCGATCAATCTCGGCATTAAATTCAGCAGCCGTTGGTTGATTCGCCGCGCCGCTTGCTGAAGCCGACGCAGCCAACGAAAGCGCCAGAGCAAAAGTCTTAATGAAACGGGTGATCACTAAAATTATCCGCTTTTGGCCGTTTTGCGCATCAGCACGGGATTGCCTGAAGTGAGCTTCCCACTGCGTTAAAAAACAAGTTCAATATCTCAGACGAAACCCTCGCCCTGTTGAATATTACGTCACAAAGAATCGCAAAAACGATGCTCATATAGCCTACATAGGCCAAGCCCACGTAGTCACCGAAGATCACCGTGTGCAACCAGTTTTGATTGAAGAGATAGAGGTAGCCGGTTATCGTCGACGCCAATAGAAGCACAAGAGCAGGCGGGAGAAGTTGAAGCGTGGCGCCGCGCTTGATTGCTGCAGCCGCTACCAACAGCGCAAACACGACTGCATTCGTGCCGGTAAATATCCGAAACTCCCGAGTGATCTTCTCGGCTGTTTCCATGTACTTCGTGCGAATCAGCGCTGTTAGCTTTGTTTGCGCTGCCGCTGCACTCAAAATGTCAAATCTGAAACCATCAGCCACCGCCTTTTCGATCTTCTTCCTACATTCGCAGCTTAGGTCGGCCATCTCGGTGGCGACCTGTGCGATACGTGCGGGTAGCCCGGAACGCAGTTGCTCTTTCAGGCGGGTGATTTCTTCAGACTTTGACTTGAGGAGCGCGCCTGCTTTTGTCGCAAGGAATTTATCATCCAGCGCGTCAATTTTTTCTTCCGCTTTCCGTTCGATCTGAATTCGGATGATCTGTTTCGCAAGCGACTCGACAAAATCGGCCTTCAGCATCGACAAAACAAATGCGCTGCCGAACACGACTAAGCCGATACAACCGAAGGCGATCAATGAAGGTCGGAGAGCGTTCTGCAATGGAATGTCAGCCGGTTGAAGAGTTTATTTTGAAAACGTCGAGCAAAAGTTTGAATGCAGGAGGATTTTCCTAAGTTCCAATGGAGAAATATATGAAATCAGAAAGCACTCGCGAACAGCCGCTTTTGGCCGACAGCGTCAGAAATTTCTAGGCCCCAATCTTGCGCAACATTGCGGGATGCTTTGTTGCGACTTTGAGAAGCATACGAGCCGCACCAGTTGGCTCGCGTCTACCTTGCTCCCAGTCTTGCAATGTACGGGGCGAGACGCCCAATAGTTCGGCGAACTCTACTTGCGACAATCCCATTTGTTGACGGGCCTGTGCTGCAGCAGGAAGTTCCACTTTTGTAATGCGGGTTGCCTCCCCTCGTCGCATTTGACGTACTGATTCCAATAAGTCCTTTTGGAAGGTCTTCTTATCAATTGGCATTTTCTATCTCCTGTCTCAATTGCGCGAGGAACGCTGTCGGCAAATTATCAAATTTGGCCTTTGTGTAAACGATTAAAAGCCAAAGCTTCGTCTCTGTCGGATTAAAGTAAATGACGCGAGCTCCGCCGCGCTTACCTTGTCCTGCGCGGGACCATCGCACTTTACGGCAACCGCCAGAACCTGGAACTAACGCGCCAGCGTTAGGATTCAGCGCTATCCATGTGATGAACTCAAGTCGTTCCTCTTCGCTCCATATGTCGTCCGCGTAACGCTGGAAGATTGAGGTTTCGGCAACAGTTCGCATACCGGGATGCTACGGCATTGCCGTAGATATTACAAGTGGCATCTACGGCTATTGGCATCTACGGCTATCAGGAAAAATTCCCGCAGAATCATTGAAATAAGTGAGGCCATTCACATACGACTTCGGCGATTGTCCTGACTACAGTATCAAATCAGACAAAGCCTTGGAAGAGCAGCTACTGGCCGGTTGCATCGATTCTACATCGAGGTTGTTTTGGGTCGCCACCGCAAAACTAAGACTTGCCGCCGCCTGATAAGCGCCGTGTCACGGCGTCAATCATCCATTCATTGAGGCTGATGCCGGCGGATTTGGCGGCAATCAACGCCAGCGCATGGGTTTCCGGTGGCAGTCGCAGCAGCACTTTGCCGGCGACTTGTTTTTGCGGGGTGATGCCCGCCTCGTGGCATACCGACAAATAGTGATCAATGGCGAAGGTAAAGTCGCCGCGCAATTCATCCACGCTGGCACCATAAAATGAAATCGGTTCGGTCAGGCCGAGCACGTTGCCGGAAAAGACCCCGTCACGCTCGTCAAAATCAATGCGTGCCACGTAGCCCCGATATCGCATGGTATTTTTGGTCGATGGCATGGGATGGAATGGCTGTAGTTGTGGAGTCGGGATGGTTGTTGAGCAAGTTGAACTGGGGCAGCGCCCCAATCATACGTCTGATGCAAGTAAATAATGATATCAAAAATTGATATTGCCAGATTTTTTTTATTTTCGGGTCGCCATGCATCGCGGTTCAAGGCTGGGCGGGCATGCTTTTTTTTGAAAATTATTGTTTGTATTCAACATGTTGAATGGTGTCGCCTAGGGTTCGCCGATCTTCCATTCAATCTGCCGAGAAGCCATGGGAAGCCTGTTCTTATTAAGGCTTTTCCGTTTAGAATCAAACGCTTTAATGCAAAGCTCGCTACGTTTTTTCGCAGTGCATTGCTCGTTGGACCTAAAAATAATGCGCTGAGTTGGGTTGGACCGATCTAAATTAATTTGGTCGACGCACCCCACGCCGCTATCGCAGGTGGCGGATCTCGCAACGAGTTCGAAAAATAAAGGACAGAAAATGTCATCCAGCCCGACCACGCCTGACTTGAAGCCGCAAGCCAATCGGCTGCGCCCAAAGTATTACGATCTTAATTTGCTCAACCTGCCTGTTCCCGGCCTGGTGTCCATTTTTCATCGCGTCACCGGCGTGGTGATGTTCCTGTTTTTGATTCCACTGCTGTTGGCTGCTTTGCAGGGCAGTCTGGCGTCGGGAACCAGTTTCGCCACTTGGCAGGGATATTTTGCGCATCCAATCGCGAAATTAATTGTCATCGGATTCATCTGGTCGTTTATGCACCATTTGTTTGCCGGTATTCGTTACCTATTACTCGATTTGCATATTGGCATTGCGCTGCAGCCGGCCCGACTGTCGGCCAAATTGGTATTGGTCGCCGGTCTGGTCAGTACGCTGATCATTGCCGCCAGAATTTGGTAGGGAAAAAATTATGGTTAATAAACAACCTGTGGGCGCGCATTACGGCTGGAAAGACTGGCTGATTCAGCGTGTGACCGCCGTGATCATGCTGGTTTTCAGCGTGCTGATTGTTGGTTTTTTTATGGTGCACGGTACCGTCAGTTATGCCGAATGGAAACAATTGTTCAGCAGTGAATTGGTGCGTATTTTGGCGCTGATGTTTTTGTTATCGATTAATTATCACGCCTGGATTGGTATGCGCGATGTGCTGATGGATTACGTCAAGCCGTTGTGGATGCGCTTGTTGTTGCAGGTGCTGGTTCTTTTGTTTCTGATTGGATGCTCGATCTGGTCAGTTTCTATCCTGTGGGGCAACTAGAAAATGGCGACATCTTCATCAGCGGATTTACCCGTGCGCAAATTTGACGCAGTGGTCGTCGGTGCCGGTGGTTCCGGTCTGCGCGCGGCGTTGCAGCTCTCCAATGCAGGATTAAAAGTGGCGGTGTTGTCGAAAGTATTTCCGACGCGCTCACACACGGTCGCAGCGCAGGGTGGTGTTGGTGCCGCCCTCGGCAATATGGGCGAAGACAATTGGCACTGGCATATGTATGACACCATCAAGGGCTCCGATTGGCTGGGTGATCAGGATGCAATTGAGTTTATGTGCAAAAACGCGCCCGATGCGGTGATTGAGCTCGAACATTTCGGCATGCCGTTTGACCGCAATGACGACGGTACGATTTACCAGCGACCGTTTGGCGGCCACACACAAAACTTTGGAGAAAAGCCGGTGCAGCGATCGTGTGCGGCAGCCGACCGGACCGGTCACGCCATGCTGCATACTTTGTATCAACGAAATTTATTTGCCAACACCCAATTTTTTGTTGAGTGGATGGCGCTCGATTTGATTCGCG
>JANPNU010000222.1:0-5003 GCA_031427615.1 Burkholderiales bacterium | reverse complement strand
TGACCACGGCATCGCCCGCCGTAGTGGGTAAATGAGCACGGCAAGAGAACGAAAAAGCGCATGTTCAGCGGCCAGCTATCGAGCGCAAAGGCCCGCTGTTCAATAAAAACCAAATTGGATATGCAACGTGCACTGAAATTTCACAGACAAGCCACGAAGCGGAGCGGGGCCGGCCCGTGAAATATGCAGGTTAAGCCGCCGATATCTTGTTTGTTTACTCATCAGTCAGAAAAAAGCGACGTGAATCACCTTTGGTCGTCATTCTGGTGTTAGGCGGGAATCCAAGTCACAATCTCGTCATTCCCGCGCAGGCGGGAATCCAATTTTTGGGTGCCCCACACAAGGGGACTTGGATTCCCGCCTGTATAGCGGGAATGACGACGCGGGAATGACGGGGTAATTTGACTAAGCGAACAGCATTGGGTTAAGCCGCCGATATCTTGTTTGTTTGGGCGCACCGACTCCCGCCTCGCCACCACCAGAGCCAATTTGCGCCATTGACTGCGCGGGTTCTCTTCACCGTGTGTGTGCGGTTCATCATATCCACCAGCGTTGGCACGCCATGCAAACTCCGAACGCATCCCCTGAATGCGGGTTGCGACCATGAAATAGGATGGGAATAGGGTGTTTGGGCCGCAGATGCCGTTTACAACACAACGCTGTGGGCATAGTATGGCTGGGCGGCAAAATATGAGTCGAATCGGGGTCGGACAACTCCGGATGGACATGAGGGTGGTTAAGGTTGAATCCGGCGTGGTTCTATTTTAGTCATTCGACAATGTCAAAAACGATTCTGCGTTGTGCAACAATACAAATTCCGAACTCACCGGATATTGTTATGAAAAATATGTTGGATTCGCAGTTGTATGCGTCACATCGGTTCGCGATTGCTACGCGCACTGTTGCCACCGTGGTTGCGACCGTTGCAACATTGGCGACTTTTTCAGCACTGGCAAATCCGCAATTATTCGACGAAGCCAAGCGTTTGATTGCGGCAATGAACCCCAAACAAGCGTACATGATGCTGATTGCCGAGCAAGACAAACTAACGGGCAATGTCGAGTTTGATTATTTGCTCGGAGTGGCAGCGTTGGATAGCGGCAAAATCGACGAGGCGATCATCGCGTTTGAACGGGTGTTGGCGGCGCAGCCTAATAATGCCGGCGCGCAACTCGATTTGGCGCGCGCTTATTTTAATGCCGGGTCACTCGACCTCGCCGAAGGCACCTTTCAAAAACTAAAGGCCTTGAATCCGCCCGCGTCGGCGTTAAACGCCATTGAAAAATATTTGCAGGCGATTGCCGAACGGCGGCGTGCGGCTAAACGGATGTGGAGTGTCTGGGGCGAGATGTCACTGGGATATGACAGCAACCTGACAGGCGTACCGAATGACTTCACGACGGCGGTGCAGCAGGCGTTTAATTTGGTGGGTGTGAGTCCGACCGGCAATTCGATCAAGCGCAAGGCGCCATACCTTGGTGCGGCGGTCGGAGCCGACGTCATTTTGCCGGTTTCAGATCAATGGAGCGCTTACGTTGGCGGTGATTTAAGAGGTCGTGGCTACCGCAACGAAGGGGAATTTAATTCCGGCGCGGCGGATGCGCGGGCGAGCGCCATTTATGATGGCGGCCAATATCAATTTCGAATCAATACCTCGTACAACGCCTACCAACAGGATGGCGATGCGCCGGGGGAGCCGAAGCCGAAAAATGATCGTCGTACGGCCATCGGCGGGCTTGAGTGGCGCTTGAATGTCAATCCGGTTAATCAGCTCAGCATGGCGGCGTTTCGGACACAGACCCGATTCCCCAAAAATAATATTGAAGATTTTGACTCCAATATCGCCAGCCTTTCCTGGTTGAGGTCAATGCAGGGGAAAAGTGCGCCGATTGTCCAGTTCACTGTTTTTGGCACACGCGATAACGCGTTGCGAAAATTGGCGGATGGCATTACGGATAAATCGAAACGGGTGTCCGGGCTTCGTGCCTACGGCCAAATGAATCTGACTGAAAAACTGTCGCCGTTTCTGGCGCTGGGTTTTTCGCAGCGACGAGACGATCGCGCATTTGCGCGTGCCACCACGGTTGAATTTGGTCGCGATAAATTGGCCGACATCACACTCGGTGTGAATTGGCGTTTTAAGGATCGATGCAACTTGCGTGCGCAATGGTTTGCATCGCGAAACGACTCGAACATTGCGATTTACGACTACACCCGCCACGAAATCTCGTCGACGATTCGATGCGATTTCAGGTAATTTTTTGGGAGTTGCAAAATGACTAAGCCCACCATACAAAATCAACGTACAGACATCACCGAACGATCGCTCGAATTCCCTCTGGCTTCGTCCGCATTGCAAAGGCTTGCCTTGGCTTTGTTGATGATCGGTGGTGTGGGCGCTTTGATCACGCCGTCGCCGCTGCTGGCGGCCAGCGGGCAATTTACCTATGTCATCGGCAGTGTGCTGATCGAGACCAATGGGCAGCGGGTGCCGGCAGTGCGGGGTAGCGAAGTCAATCCTGGCGACGTGATCATTGCCGGTGCGGACGGCATGGCGCAGCTTGCAATGATTGACCAGGCAAAGTTGTCGTTGCGTTCCAATTCACAATTGCTAATTGAGAGTTATCAGCGCAAGACGGGTGATCAGGATAGGGCCATTTTGTCCCTTCTGCGTGGAACGTTGCGAACCTTCACCGGGCTGCTGAGTGCGGCAAACCGTGACCGTTACCAAATGAAAACGCGGGTGGCGACCATTGGTATTCGTGGTTCCGGCAATATTCTTTCGCATGAGGAGGAAGACGGCAAACCGGTGACCATTAATCACACCATTGAGGGCAGTCATATCATTGCCAGCCTGAGCGGTAATTTTGCGCCGATCATTACATTTCCGAATGACACCGTCAGGGTAGAGCTGGGCAAACCGCCGGAAAAAATTCCAACGCCCCCGGCAATTTTGGCGGCGTCCAATACCATGACGGCCAAGGAAACCACCAAACAAGCCGAGGCCCCGCCCACCCCTCCTGCGCCGCCGGCGGTTGCAGCGAGTAATCCGCAGTCTAGTACTGGCACCGGTGGCGGCAGTAGCGGCGGGACAGGTGGAACGGGCACTCCGCCCGTTAATATCAATATCGTCGCGCCAGTTGTCGTGGTACCCGATCCGTCTGGTTTGCGTGACATCGTGTTTGCTATGAGCACGTCAACTTATTCTGGACAGGCATTGGCGTCTGGCATGACATTGGAGAACGGTCATTTGCGCGGATTTACGGCTAGCGCCGGCGGATTTGGTGCATCGGCGACCATAACCGGCGGAACCATTGCCGATGCAGCATCATTGGATATTGGTAACGGCTCGTCAATCACGATCGGCCGCTGGAACTCGCCCTCCAATGCCAGTTTCGCCGGGTTCGGTTCATTTACCGGCTCGCCAGCGACGACTCATTTTGCTTATGGCAGCTCCGGCTACCCGGCCTACCTTTCTGATGTATTGACCGGCAACGTAAGCTACCTACGAATCGGCGCAACATCGCCGACCGATCAAAACGGCGTGACGGGATCGATTACATCGACGTTACTGGATGTCAATTTCACGGCACGATTGTTGAATGCAACCATTGCCTTGTCGATGCCCACATCCGGGAATGCGATTAGTTACACTATCACGGCGTTAAATGTGCCTTTTACTTTGAATGGTTTTTTTGCAATAACCGGATACGGTCTAAGCGTGACCAGCGGTGTGGCTGGCGGTCAAAATATTTACGGCGCGATTGAAGGTAGTTTTGTTGGTGCCGCTTTGACTGGTGTGATTCTTGGTTACTCGTTGCAGGATGGCAGTGTTGGCGGTCGGCGGGGTATTAGTGGTGTGATTGCTTTTCAAGGCCCTGCACAAAATGCAGCCGCCCCGTTTCAATATGGTTTGATTTCAGATCCGACTGGCTCGTTGACCCGTTCCCAATATTCGCAATCCTATGCCACCATCAATCGGCCCGCCGAAATCACCCTCGATGCCACCGGGCGTGCCAGTGCCTTTCGCGGGCCAATGGCGCGCGCCGACGGCAGCATTGACGGCAATGCCCGTTACGCCCAGGGAACCGCACAAATTTTGGATTCGGGCTTTGACGCAACCTCAGGGCTAAGCTGGGGCCGGTGGTCAGGAGGAATTGCAACGGTGGGTGGAGTGGAAACGGGATTGGCGAGTCGTAGTCTGCATTACATTTTCAGCGCACCACAAACCGGTCCGACAACCTTGCCGTTGACCGGCACGGCAGTGTATGAAGTGGCCGGTTCCACACGACCCACCGACTTGGTCGGAAACGTTGGCACCATGAATACCGCGACGCTCAATGCCAATTTCAGCGCCCGTACGGTCGATGCCAGCATTAATATTTCAATCGCCAATCAAACTTGGAATGCATCGGCTAGTGGGATGCCCATTTACCGTGATATGTCGTTTGCGGCCAACACCGGCCGCTCACCCGGCGGCAGTTTGTTGCCCCCCACCCAGCTCAACATCACCTGTGTGCCGAGTTGCGGTGGCGGCTCGGTCGGCAGCCTCGATGGATTTTTCACCGGTCGTACCGGTCAGGGGGCGGGCGTTAATTACAGCATTAACAACAACATCACCGGCGCGATTGCGTTTCGTCGGCGGGGGTGAATGGGTGAATGGGTGAATGGGTGAATGGGTGAACAGGTGAACAGGTGAACGTGGTGAGCGAGTGCATTGGTTCGCAATTGACCTTCCCCGGCGAAGGCCGGGGCCTAATTTTGCAGCTTCACCACACACACCGAACTTAGGCCCCGGCCTTAAGCATACCGGGGCAGGCTCTTACGCCGGGGAAGGTCAAAAACGGCGCATTGGTACGCACATGCCCCCATCATCTCCCGACTTGTTTACTCAATCACAAAAAATTACCAACATCCAATCTATACGCTCTGTTCCAGCACAAAATGCCTGAAAAGACGCACCAAATATAGCGTTTTATTTTTTTGTCACGCCATGTTCCGCC
>JANPNU010000221.1:0-15575 GCA_031427615.1 Burkholderiales bacterium | reverse complement strand
TCCGCAAGCGGCAGTACCGCGATCTGCTCACCGTGACGGACGACACGCTCGCGCACGCGCGGCGCGTGGCGGTGCAGCTCAGGAGCGTCGAGGCCGCCGACGTGATGCAGGTCGTGAAGTCCGAGGGCATCGCTTTCGAGCTGAATCGCTTCGTTTCGATGGGAGAACGCGTCGTGGCACCGGCAAAAGCAGCCACGCAAATGATGCGAGCATCATTTTTTTCGGCGGCTGGGTAATGGCTCTTTTTGGGCGTCACAAAATTTCTCATCGTCATTCTGGTCATATTGGGCAATCGTTTATGCGGGCGTGATTGTACAAAATCGTACGTGATCATTACTGCGGCAAATTCTGGAAGCGTCGGCGCCGTGTCTGGGCGGCATTGGGATCGGCGGGCGGTGTCGGAACATCGGCGTTGCTGGCATCAGGCAGGCGCGGGCCTTGTGAGGCGCGTGCTGCTTGCGGTCCACCACCGGGTACGGCGGCCATCGGCGTGGGCGCACCGCCCATGTCGGGCCCACCTATTCCGTGCGGCGGCACATTGCCTCCCGGGCCAGCCACAGCGGTGTTGCCTGGCATGGATCCGCCCATTGGATCCATCGTCCGGGGTTGGTTGGATTGACCGGGCTGGCCTGGCGCAGCGGATGGGGCAACAGGTGTTGGCAGCGGTTTGGGTGAAGAGGTGGTGCGCAACGAAAGTTCCTCACGATCATCCCCCAGTTGCAGCACCACTATGGAGGCTTCAACCTTGGCAACATTGATACCATTGATATCGCTGCCCATGTTGACACGATGGGTTTTGTTGGTTGCGGTTTCGAATAAATACGCCACCGCAAGGCCGGCGCTGACGGTGGTACCGGCCAATTTGAATTGGCCTTTTTTCATCGCTGTTTGTGACGCAGTGCTGGCCGGTGCCGGGCGGCGCGTGGGAATAAACAGTGGTCGTTCAACGATTTCTTTGTAATGGGCGGTCATTGGCGCGAGACCATAGGCCGGCAAAATTTTGCTGTCGAGGGAGGCGCTACGTTGTGTTGTTTCCGTGGCCGCTTCGCCAATCAACAAACGCCCCCAATCGGTTTCCCAGCCGACCACGGCAATGGTTGACGCCAACGACAACCCCAGTATGGTGCTGATGACATATCGTGGTGGTGTCATGTTTTGCTCCCGGCCGTTTCATTCACCGCCGCTTTTGCGGGAGGCTGTTTGCCCGCGTTTTGCTCGGGTCCGGTCGGTGCCAATCCTGACACGTCAAATTGAACAAACATATCCGGCTCGAAGCCGGCCTGTGGTTTAAATCCGGATGGCACTTGCGCACGAATGATCAGGTTTTCAATAAACAAATATGGTTCGCGGCTTTCCAAGGCATACAACACCTGACGCAAATTCTGGATATTGGCGGTCATTTGAATATTGCCGTTGATCAACCGATAACCATTGTCGTCCTTGTGTGCCAACAACTGCGACGACAACACCCGGCCGTTATTGGTTTCGATAATGCCTTTCACCACATCCTGCAAATCCGCACCCATCAGCGCCGGCGTGGCGCCTTTCAGAAAATATTTTTTGGTGTCTTTGGCCTTGAGGGTTTCCGCCGCCTGCAATAATTTGGGCCGCAACTGATTGAGCGCAGTGTAACTTTCGAGTTGCCGTACCATACGTTTCGCCGTGGAATATTCACGTTGATACAGCCACCAGGCGGGGATCGTCACCATCGCCCCCAACAAAAGCGCGGCCATGCCAAGCAGGGCGAGCGCGGCCAGGCGGCTTGATTGGGGCGTTCCAAATGTGATCGGGCGGGCGGTGGTGTTCATGGTTTGACCGCCAGTTTGATGGTTACCACCGGTGCAGGCGTGGCGACGGCAGGGGGCACAACCCGTGGCGGTGATACTGAATTGGCTGGATTGGCTGGATTGACTGATTGGGCTGGCGCAGCAGACTGGCCATGGTCGATTTTATTGCTGACCGCAGCCGATGATTTAACGACGGCCGTCGCTGCTGCCAATGTTGGCGCTGCTGCTGGTGCCATTGGCGGGGCTGTCAGTGTTCCCAATGGCAGTGCTGCCGTCCCCACCGCGCTGACCGCAGGCTTTTCAACCTCGGCCAGCAAATCAATCATTTCCGGCGCGGTTCTGGTTTTAACTTCGGTCGCAATCTGAAAACGTTCGGTGTTGGGCTGTGAGCCACGAGTAGTTTGTGCACGCTGGGTGGTGTTTTGCAACAGCGTGGACTGCTCAAGCAATTCAATCATTTTTGACGCCGATGCGGCCTCACCAATCATCTGGATTTCACGCGTCGCCGGTTTGCCAGTCGAACCCTTTGTTGCCGGCACCAGTTTCATTTCAAAACTTTGCAGCCAGGTGGTGTCCGGCGATAGTTTGGTCAGCTCCTCAACAATATCAATGGCCGGGAAGGCCGCATATTTTTTACCGGCGGCAATTTGATATTGCTGTTGAAGGCGCTGGTATTCACTTTCAATTTTGCGGGTGGCTTCGGCCTCAACCCGCGCCTTTTCGACCAACGGTGTCATGGCATTGATATGGCTGCGGGTCAATAAAGTCGGCACCACCAGCGCGGCCAACACTGACACCACCACCGCCAGCAACAAACCAAGGTTCACTTTTTGCAAGGTTGTCAGGCGTCGTGCGGGACGATCATTTGTGGGTAACAACTCAATGTGGTGTTGATCACCGACTACGCCGAGCGAATACACCCGACCACCGGCACTGCGCACCCCCTGTAAAGCGCCATCCACCACCCGTCTCAGCACCATCGTCAGCGCAACATCCACTTTGGCGACACCGTCGGCACCGTCAAATCGCTGCACCACCCGATGCGCAAGATAAACCTGTTCGGGAGTAAAGGGCGTCTGTCTGTCTAAATCGTTGACCAGCACCTCATCAAGATTTTCTTCGACCGCGCCGGGATAGCTGGCGATTTTTTGTAAAACCGCATCCGTCGCCAACAAAATTCGCACGTCACGCCCGTCAAGCCGGGCCACAGCTGGCATCTCACCATTGGCTGCCAAAATGAGGGTCACGGTGTTGGCGCGATCCACCCAATATTTATCAATCAGCGGCGTAAATATGGTTGTCAG
The DNA here is from genome assembly GCA_031427615.1 of Burkholderiales bacterium. Classification (GTDB taxonomy): domain Bacteria; phylum Pseudomonadota; class Gammaproteobacteria; order Burkholderiales; family Usitatibacteraceae; genus UKL13-2. The sequence goes on along the minus strand of JANPNU010000221.1, from coordinate 12,484 downwards.
CTCGGCCGACCACCACCGCCAGAAAGGCGCGAAAAAACGCGGCGCGCGGATGCGGACGGCGGGACGGGCGACAGAATTGGGCATGACCGCGGACATAAGTCTTACATGTTACCTTTATGGTGCCTGATTCGGCAGACCCTATTTCGCTGACGGGTTGTTTGCGCCGGCGGATGTGTTACCAGTTACTGCCGGATTTTCAACTATTTTGGCATCCGCGGCGTTGATTCTCGCCAGTTCGATCGACTTGGTCACCAGTTCGCGCCCCTCTTTCCACGACAAAAACGCATACGAACGCCTGCTGTCGGAATACCGCCGAACCACCACTTCGCGGGTAAAACTATTGCCATCTGCAAACACCGCTTCGGTACGAATACGCGTCGGGGTATTTTCGCTCGACTGGCTTCGAAACAGGTTTTGCGGAAACGTCGGCACTGGCAAACGGCCGGCACGCGCCAAATCACGGACGGCCAAATAGGCGTCGATTTGATCGTCACTCACGTTTGGCAACGCGCGTAATACATCGCGGGTGGCAATCTGTTCGTTGATGCCGATCTGTCTGGAAAATACGGTGATGAGTGGTGCCAGACGTTGATATAAATCGGGGGTCATGCCCATCACCAGCCCCAACTCCTCGATCGCCTGAAAAGGCGCATTGGCCGGGCCGTAATTAAGACCGGCTTCCAGGTAATCTGCCACCTCGGCACCACGCGGGCGTCTTTGTGAATCCGCATCGCGCCAATCGGCTATGACGTCAACCATTTTAAGTGCGTCGTCCTCAATCAGCCCCTGCGACAGCAACAGGCCCCGCAGGAGTTGCGGGTTGGCGGTATTAATATCAATACGACCGGCTTCGTCCTGCATGGTGATATTGACGGCAATGTCACGGTAACGCCATTCGCGACTGCTGCCATCCGCGATCCAACGGCCTTCGGTATTCTGCGGTTTAAATAACTCATAAATCGCCCGTTGTAATCCCGCATCCGCAAGCGTTTCAGCTTTGATGCGCGCCAAGGAATTGCCGACCACGTTTACCTCAGTGCGCATGGTGTGCAAAAACGACACGGCAATCACCGTCAACAGGGTGATGATCCACAACACCAAAATCAGCGCCACACCCGAATGTTTGTTCAGGCGGATCATCGTGGTCGCGGCCCGCAGACCCGCGTAAAACCATTCGCCAGGCAACCGGCCTCCTCGCCAATTTTGAGCGCCACCACCATTTCGAATGGCTGATTGCCCTTGTTGGTCTCGATGCGTAACCGCAACAACATCGGCAGACGCACCAGTTCGCGCCACTCGGTCCGCCAGCTTGGTTCATTCAAATCGGTCTCGGCGCCAAAATAACCCATCTCAAATGCGGTCACGTTTTCCATTAATCGCACCGGCGGAATCGCGGTGGCGTTTGGATCAAACGCTGATGTGGTCGAGGCCGCGTTGCTCAGCCCATCAAAGTTTTGCGCCTGACCATCAAACGCCTGCCGGTTGAGTTGCAATATGCCACCTTCCACCAACGTCAACTCTGCCCACTGCAACCCCGCCGCGCGCCCATTTTGTCGTGCCGCATCCAGATTCAGCGCGGTGACAAACTTGAGACTGGTGGCACTGCCATCAAGTGCAAGGTAGGCCTGTGGTACGCCGCGCCAGCGCGCAGGAAATATTTGTCCCAACTCGCGGCGCAAAAAATGTTCAGTGGTGCGCCAATTCGCCGCCGACTCAACCCGTGCCTCACCCGCATCCCACGCGCGCATGCCGATATTGAGCGCGGCATAAATCATGCCCATCATCATCGCCAGCAGCGTGATGGCGAGCATGGTTTCGATCAGCGTAAATCCACGTCCGCGACCCAGACTGTACGTTTTTGCGTCACTGCGACAGGGGAAATTTTTGCTCACAATCGCGGCCCAATTTTCATGGTATTCAGCGTGACGACGCGTACACGCCCATCGTCGGTTTTGAACAGCACCCGCAGCTCAATTTCATACAGCCGCACAAACATCAACGCATCAATATCCGCATTACCAAGCGTGGTGGCCGCGGCGTTGGTGGTGGCTGCGGTCAGACTCGATGGCAGTGGTGTGCCGCTGGCCTCGGCATGGTCGATGGCGGCCAATTCCAGACTGGAGCGAACCAAGGGTTCACTCGCAGACGAATAGGCTTTTATCGCCAGTTGCCAGGCAAAATCATTGTCAAGTTGACCGCTGGTCTCCCCTTCACTGATGGATTCTTCAACACCGAGCGCCGCCAGTTTTGACTCGGCAAATATCGCCGCCTTGGCATAACGGTTGGCGACATCGGCGTTATTTACGCCGCGTGAAAATATCGCCATTAACGTTGCCATGACCACCGCCAGCAGCGTAAAGGCAACCAATATTTCAAGCAAAGAAAAACCGTTAACACGAGCAATAACGCGGCATTTCAGCCATTTTTGCCTCATGACACCCGCCCCGCCTGCACTTTTGCGATCGAATCCGTCACGGTGACGCGGCCGGTCAGCCAATCGATATCGATAAAAAATTCACGTTCGTTGGCCACCACGGTAACCCGCCCGCCGTTGGATGAGCCGTCCGGATAAAAACGAAAACTCGCCGACTGCGCAGCGATCAGGTCGGTCTCGGCGGTAAACAATTTTAAGGTGATTTGATCGTTGAGTTTATGAACACGCTCATCCAGGGTGGTGGTGAATTCACGGCTGTCGACATTGATCGAGACAAACGATTCACGACGGGTGTTGATGGCCTGATCGCGCGCCATTTTCATCGCCGCAGCAACGGTGCGCACATTGGCTTTGAGTTCGCTGCCCGATACGCCGCTGCCAAACATTTTGGGCACCAGCGTAAACATGACCGCCGCGAGTGAAATAACCAGGATGATTTCCAACAACGAAAATCCGCGTTGTACGGCAGCCGCCTCGCCACGGCGACCGTCAAATTGGCCCGTGTGTTTCACCACGCCACCGATTAGTCGAGCTCGCACATACGTTTACACCAACCGCTTTGTATGGCTAGTCCCACGAATTGATATCGCGGTTGGGGCCGTCCCCGCCTTCTTTGCCATCTGCCCCCAGCGAGGTCAGGTCATAGGGGCGATTGGCATCCCCCGGCGATTTGTAAATCAGGCTGTTGCGCCATGGGTCTTTTAATTCGTCGGCATTTTTGACGTAGGGGCCGTTCCAATTCGAGACATTGCCCGGATTGGTCAACAACGCCACCAGCCCTTCCTGGGTGCTGGGGTACCGTCCGGTATCGAGTTTGTACAAATCCAACGGCCCCGACAAACTGGTCAATTTTGCCTTGGCGATACGCGCCTGCGCCTGTTCCTGTTTGCCAAAAATATTGGTCGCCGCCCACGCCGCAATCAATCCAATGATGGTGACCACAATAATAATTTCCATCAATGAAAATCCGCGTGCGAATTTTTGACCGATCGGACCATTTCTGAATAACGCGGTATTGGTTTTCATGGTTTCCCCGTACGATTGGCTGTGATCAATAGATTGTAAAAAGAATGTTGATGGCTGGACTTAGAACGGCAAATCCATCATGTCAAACATCGGGCTCAAGATGGCAAAAATAATGATGCCGATGGTAATGGCCAGACCGATAATCATCACCGGTTGCAACAATGCCAGCGCGCGTTTGATGGCGGTGGCCACTTCGCGGTCGTAAACGTCGGCCACTTGCATCAACATTTCTTCGAGCTTGCCGGTTTCTTCCCCCACCGCGATCATTTGCACCGCGAGTTTGGGAAACACACCGGTTTCCATCATCGGTTTGGCCATGCCACGGCCTTCCTTGAGCTGACGCGACACCACCTCGACCGCACCGCGATACACCGCGTTGCCGAGGGTGTCTTTTAATATCGACAACCCCGCCAACAGCGGCACCCCGTTTTGCAGGAGCGTGGCGAGGGAACGCGAAAATTTTGCCATCTCAACCTTGGCCGCCAATGGGCCAGCGACCGGCCAGGTGAGGAGTCGTTTATCCCAACCCACCCGTGACACCGGGTTGGTCCACGATCGTTTTAACAACCAGAGTGCCAACAAAAATCCCGCGACCACCATTGGCCAGTTGCCACGCAAAAATAATCCGGTGGTCAGAACGATGTCGGTGACCAAGGGCAGCGTTTTCCCCGCCTGGTCAAAAATCTGCTTGAATTGCGGCACCACAAACATCAACAATATGGCCATCGACAGTGTCGCAACCAGCAACAAAATAACCGGATAAATCAGCGACGACACCACCGTATCACGCAGCTCTTTGGCGCGCTCCATATAGTCGGCCAGACGCATTAACACCCCACCCAAGGCACCACCGGCTTCACCGGCTTTGACCATGTTGATATAAAAACGTGAAAACACATCACGATGCTGATCCAGCGCCTTTGACAACGCCGCGCCGCCGCGCACTTCGTTGCGAATGGATTGTAAAACCCCGCGTAAGCCCGTGTGCTCGCCAAGGTTGATCAATATTTCCAAACTGCGATCCAGCGGTAAACCGGCGCGCAGCAGGGTGGCCAATTCACGCGTGGTGATGGCCAAATCGTCTTGCGAAATATGTTTTCGGCGCAGTCGGCGCGCGCCAAACAGAACCAATGTAGCGGGCCGACTACCCATGCCTTGTTCCCCGCTGGCGGCAGCCACTTCGGTGGCACGGATCGGAATCAATCCGAGTGATTTGATATGCGCCATGATGGCGGCGTGGGTGGCGGCGTCGAGTACCCCTTCCTGGGTCTCGCCACTCATGGTGACCGCCTTGTATTGAAACAACGGCATTTAGATGGCGCCCAACGTCAGCGGGGCGACAACAGCACGCGCGCACCGCAGCGATGACACATCGGCGGTTGAAAAATTAGTCCTCACGCGTGACCCGCAACACTTCTTCGATGGTGGTAATACCGGCGACGGCTTTTTTTAAGCCGTTTTCGTAAATTGTTTCCATGCCCAGCGCCACGGCGGCCGCACGTAATTCCGAAGCGGTGGCGTGTTTCATTACCAGGCTGCGCAAGCCATCGGTAATCGGCAACACTTCCATAATGCACTCACGACCAAAATAACCGGTATAGCCGCAATGGCTGCAGCCCTTGGCGTGATGCAAGGTCACGGGTTGGTTATTGGAATAACGCCGCAGCCCCATTTGTTCGACCATCTCGGCAACCGGCTGGTAGGGCGTTTTGCAGTGCCCACACAGGCGTCGCACCAATCGTTGTGCTTGAATACCGACCACGGTCGAGGTCAACAAATAATCCTCCACCCCCATGTCGAGCAACCGGTTGATGGTCGACGCCGCGTCGTTGGTGTGAATGGTCGATAACACCAAATGCCCGGTCAACGCCGACTGCACCGCAATTTGTGCGGTTTCCAGATCACGAATTTCGCCAATCATGATCACATCCGGATCTTGTCGCACGATCGAGCGCAACGCGTTGGCAAAGGTCAGTTCAATTTGTGGTTTGACCTGAATTTGGTTGATCCCCGGCATTTGATATTCAACCGGGTCTTCGACCGTCAGAATTTTTACGTCGGGCTGATTCAAGCGATCCAGCGCCGTATAAAGTGTGGTGGTTTTGCCGGAGCCGGTCGGCCCGGTCACCAGCAATACGCCGTGCGGCTGATTCAACAATTCAAGAAACACTTTTAAGTTGGCGTCGTCAAATCCCAGCGCGGCAAAATTTAAAGTCACTCCGCCTTTGTCCAAAATTCGCATCACCACGGATTCACCGTGCATGGTTGGTACGGTCGACACCCGCAAATCAATTTCTTTGCCCTGCACACGCAGCTTGATGCGGCCGTCCTGTGGCAATCGACGCTCGGCAATATCAAGATTGGCCATGATTTTCACGCGTGAAATCACAGCGGAAGACAATCGTCGGGGCGGTGACTCGGTCTCGTGCAAGACACCGTCAATCCGATAACGCACAATCAACCGGTTTTCAAACGGCTCGATGTGAATATCCGACGCGCGCCTCTCGAGGGCGTGGTTGATGATCAGATTGACCAAGCGAATCACCGGCGCTTCCGAGGCGAGATCTTTCAGATGTTCAATGTCGCCAAATTCCTGTTCTTCATCACGCGTCGAAATATTGTCAACGATCTGCCCCATAGACGATTTACCGGCACCATACAAACGCTCGTAAACCACATCAAAATCATTGGCGGCAAGTAGTCTTGTATGCACCTGTTTGCCGGTGGCGGCGGCAAAGGCCTGCACGGTAAAAACATCCTGCGGCTCGACCATCGCCAGCACCACTTCGGTCTCGGTGTCCGACACGGGAATGGCGCGCGCCTCAAGAATAAAACGCGGCGAAATGGTTTCTTCCATGACCGGCAATTCTGGAAACGCGCCGACGTCAACAATGATCCAGCCGTGTTGTTCGGCCAGCGCGACCGCCAGATGCCGATGCGAGAGCATTCCCATGCGGGTTAAGATCGCCCCGATTTTTTCCCGGCCACCCGAGGCTCGTGCAGTTTCCTGAACCTTTAATGCCCGCTCCAAATTGGCGGGATCCAGTTTGCCTTGCGCGCACAAAATGTCGCCCAGACGCTGCCCGGCGACCGGTTCGGCATTGGTTTCATGATCAATTAATTCGGCTTGGCGATGGCGGTCGGTCATGGTGTGGCGGTGGCCCGGCAAATTAAGTCGTAAAAAACAGAAAATCAGTATAGCAGCGGGGTGATTTCAAGCGTCACACCAACCACCCCTTGGATGCGCCAGATCAGCGTTATTCAGTAACCGAATGTATCGACCGGTCGCCGACTGCATCCGGCCCATCCCATGCACCGTCCGACAAGACATCAACCAGCACGTTCAGAAATGCCGGCAATACCGCCGCCGTTGCATAGTGACTGGCCACCTGCTCGCGGGCACACGCCGCCATTTGCCGGCGTTTTGCGGGGGCATCAATCAGGGATTCGATGGCCACCGTCCACGCTTCGAGTGTGTCATCGGCGAACACTCCCGTTTCAGACTCAACCACATACGACAAATAGGGTTCGGCGCGCGAATACACACCGGTCGCCCCACAGGCGGATATTTCCAAAAATTTGTTGGGGCATTTGGATGCTTCAAAACGGCTGCGCCCGACCGGCGCGACCAATACATCCGGCGCGCGATGGGTGACCATGGCGGCGTAGGCCTCGTAGTTAAACTGATACGGCTCAAAGTGCACTCGATCAGCGGGCAGTTCGGCAAACTCCGCTGGCAACACATTCGACATAACAAAAATGGACACGTCAGCCCGTCGTTTTGCCAGATTGACCAGTGCGTCAAATGCCAGCATGTTTTTGCGCAAGCTACCAACGTAACCGATCACGGTAATGGTGTTTGCTGCAGCGGACATGGCTGGGCGGGGTGGGAACATTTTCAGGTCAACATTGGTCGGCAAGGTCATCACGCGCCGCGCAAACGGAGCCAAATCTTCGGCCAGTGGCACACTGTACGTCAGGGTGGCATCGGCCAGACGCACACAACTCAAGAAATTTTCGTAGGGCTTTTTGCCGGGCGCAAAAATGTCGGCGTATTCCTGCCATTCCCGCCCCAGCCAGAACCAATTGTCATCGAGCATATACAACGTGTGAATTTTCCGTTCGGCACAGGCTTTGATCAATGCCACCCCGTTGTCAGACCGCACCCGGCTGAAGATGACCAGATCACAATCGACCAGATCAATGATGGTGGCGCGCTCGTCAAGCAGGCTGCGCCAGGTCAGCAGATTCCAGTCGCACATCCGCGCAAAAAAATTAAAAAAACATAATTGATTGTGTGCCGGTTCATTCACCCCACCGAGCACGGCGATTTTTAGCGGAGCCTGCTTTTTCGCGGCGGCCTTTAACAAACGCTGACGTAACCCGACCGGCAAATCGCGCCACGTTTTGTGTTGTGCAGCCATCGCCACATCTGAAGCCAACGTGCGCGTTGCCGCCTCGTCCTGACGCATGGGGCGCTGCCGACCGCGCTCGCCACCGAGACGCATCATGGTCCGTATGTTTTGGTCGACCGATTCAGCCATAAAAACGGCAAACGGAAAATGATGCCAACTAATCATCGGTATCGGCTGCAACGGCAACGAAACAATCACCTGATTGCGGCTCGCGCGCAGGGTAAATTCCCACCACCACATGGCCTGCATGGCGGGTGCTTCACTGAATCCACCAAGCGTACCAATCAGATCTGCCGAAATCATGCTGTTACTCATCGGCACCAGATCGAGCATTTGTAACCACGCGTGTGGATAGTCGCTCGAAAACGCATCGTCTGGATGAGTAAAAAAAGACTCGTTGGCGGCGGTGCGCGCTTCGCCTGCGCCGCGATAACCCGATGCCATGCCGGGTGGGACACCCTCTGCCGAGAATGCGGCAGTCAATCCCGCCAAGTTGGCGTACCAGGTGCTAATCTCAGCGCCGATGGATACCATGCCAACCAAGGGGGTGCGCACGAATTCACAAGCGCGATTGACCATTCTGCCGGGCAAATGAGATGTGGCTGGCATGGTCACGATGGTGGTGCGTGAGATCGAAGCGGGCGACTCAGTCAATCCGTTTACCCAGTCCTGCCACTCTGGACCATCAACCACGATAACGAGTTGGCTTGCAGTTGTGTCGCGTTCGGCAAAATACCGCAGCGCCACCAGCATGTCCGCCGCCCGCGCACCAAGCCGGGCGACGTCACCAACCAACAACGCGATGGTGGTCACCGCCCCGGATTGAATGTTGGCCGTAGACCGGGGCATGATTTAATCGCCCGCGGCGATCACCGACCGACCCAGCGCGTGGTTTTTGTAACTGGCCACCACCACAGCCGTCGGCCCGTCTTCCATAATTCGGCCGTGATCCATCCAAATGGTCCGGTTGCAATATTCGGCAAGCAGATCCAGGCTGTGTGACGAAAACACCAAAATCTTGCCCTGATCCATGAATTCACGCATCCGTACATTGGCCTTTTCGGTGAACGCCAAATCACCGGCGCCCATGACTTCATCGAGCAATAAAATTTCCGGATTCACCGATGTCGAGACCGCAAAGGCCAGTCGCACAAACATGCCGGACGAGTAGGTGCGTACCGGGTAATCCAAAAACTTGCCAAGCTCGGAGAATTCGGCGATTTCCGGCAGCCGTGCCTCGATTTCCGATGGCGACATGCCGAGCAGCATGCCGCGAATACGAATGTTTTCCCAGCCGGAACGGTTGTATTCAAATCCAGTGGCAAATTCAAACAGGGGGCAAACGTGACCAACGGTATGGGCGATACCGGAGGTGGGCGGATAGATGCCGGCCATCACTTTTAGCAGCGTTGATTTACCCGCGCCGTTGTGACCAATCAAACCAACGCGTTCGCCGGCGTGAATTTCCAACGTAATACTCTTGAGCGCCTCGATGACATTACTCGAACGCGCCGATCGATTTTTCAACCCGGCCAGAAAGCCTTTGAGAGTATGACCATCGGCGGCGGTACTGACGTCAAACCGCACCCCAACCTGATCGAGTGAAATACTGATTTTGCTCATAGGATATAAACGATGCGTTTGTCCAGCCGCGCGGTGACAAACAAGGCAATCAGCAATAACAGGCCAATATAAACGCCGGTGGCGGTATAAACCTCGATTGGCGCAGCCTGCAATTCGGTGAGTGGATGCCGCACCACCTCAATCAAGTAATACAACGGATTGTATTTGTAGACAAAATCCAGCCCGCGATCCTTGAGTGTGCCAATCGTAAAAAACACCGGTGTGACAAAAAACAGCACCTGCAATAGTGCGGTCATGCCGTGTGGCAAATCACGAAATCGCGCCGAGGCATAGGCCATGATGGTGGCGTGTAAATACGTGGCGATCAATAACAATACAAAACCCGGCAGCGCCCACAACATGCCCACACCCAGCGAACGGCCCATGATGAGCATCACCACAAAAAATATGCCGACGCCGATCATCAAGGGAACACTGGCGTTCACCAGCACCCGCAAAATGTAAATCTGTTTTGGGTAGGTAAATTGTTTGATGTACCCCTCGGCAAACACAAAGGCGTTGCCGCCCTCGGTGATGGTTTGGGTCAAATAGGTCCACACCACAAAACCAATCGCCAGAAACGGCAAATAAGTTTCCAGTTTTTGATTAAACAAGGTGCCGTAAATCAGGCCAATGCCGCCCACCCATAACGCGAGATTCAGCAAAATCCAGATGGGGCCCACCGCTGACTTGGCAAATTTATTGCGGACGTCCGCCATTCCCAAATGCCACCACACCCGCCAATTGCGCAGAGCGGTAACGTTATCGCTGGCGAGTTTGGCAAAGACGTTCATGATGGCTTTTTCATTTCCATCATGACCAATCGCTCATCGGTTGGCTGCGGCGCGACCGGGCTGACAAAAATCTCGAAGCCAACCGAGGCATACAAACGGATTGCCCGCTCGTTGTTGCCAATCACCTCCAGATAGAGGCGCGCAAGCGCAAGCTCATGAAACGCAAATTGGCTGAGGGCGATAATCGCGGCACGAATAAATCCCTTGCCCGACGCGCCCGGTGCGACGATAAATCGCCCGACTTCGGCTTCACCCGTTTCGCGGTCAATATGATAAATCGACACCTGGCCAACCGCCTCGCCGTTGTTATTGTCTTCAACAATAAACACCAACGCGTCGTCCGCCAACTGTAATTGCCGAAACCACGCGGTATGTTTGGCCAGATCAATCGCCGCCGATTGGCGGAACCAGCGGCGCACCTCGTCACGATTGCGCCATGCGAGTGTCATCGGCAAATCATCCTCGGTCAACAAACGTAACCGAACTTGTCCGCCGGCAATGGTGGTATTCATTTGACTCATGGTTGGGCGCACCGGATAACTTCATTGATGACCCGATCGACGTCGCCATCGGTCATCCGCAAATGCAATGGCAGCGAAATAATGTCGTCGGATGCCAGGCGCGCTGCCGGACAGGTGCCATCGGCGTAGGCAAACATCCGGTAATGGGTATTGTCACGATAATGCACCCCGGGGAAAATAGCGGCGTCATTTAATAACGCCATCAGCTGATCCCGGTTGTTGACACGAATTTGAAACAGGTGTGAGGACGACTGACAGTTTTCGGCAATGGCAATCGTGCGAATAAATTTGTGCGCGGCAAAACCGTCCCGATAGCGCCGGGCAATCGCACGCCGACGGTCATTGTCGGTGTCCAGGTATTTCAATTGCACCAGCGCAATCGCCGCCATGATCGAGTTGCCGTGATATTTATAACCGACAAACTCCACGTCGTACTTCCATTTGTAATTCCCTTGCGCCGCGGTGCGGGCGTAGGTGTCTTTGTTGATGCCCAGCCAGGTCAATTTGCGCGCAAGCTCGTCGTCTGCTGCATCGCGAAAACAAATCATGCCGGCATCGGCGGTTGGCAAATTCTTCACGGCCTGATAACTGAATACGGTCGCGTCGGCATCAAAACCAACGTGGCGCTGCTGGTCCGTCACACCCACCTTGGTGCCGGCCATATGTGCGGCGTCCAAAATCATCGCCAGTCCACGGTCGCGGCACAGCTTGAGCACCGCGTCGTATTGACCAGAGTTGCCCCCCATGCCAACAAACATGACTGCGCGCGTCTTGGCTGTGATCTTTTTGATCACATCGGCCGGATGCAGGCACAGGAACGCATCAACATCGGCAAACACCGGCTTCATGTTTGCGTGCAAAATGGTATGGCTATCCGAAACAAAGGTGAGTGGCGTGGTGATGATTTCGTCGCCATCCGCCCAGCCGTGTTTGCGCTTGAGCACTTCGACCGCCAGATGCAAACCGACCGTTGCCGAATTCAAAAAATGAGCGTGCGGCAATCCAGTGTAATTTTTCCACGCCGCCTCAAATTCAACCGTTTTAAAACCAAGACCGGTCCATCCTTTTTCCATGCACTCGCGAATTTCCGCCAGGCACTCGTCGATGCGAAAGGTCGGCACAAACAATTGCACCGGGATGATGGTCGGTGCGGTTATTTTATCGACTGACAGTGACTCCGTCGCCAGCGTTTTGCTCTCTTGCAAACAATCGTGCAGCTGGCTTTGCCAATCACGCATCGGCATTCCCGCCGCCGTCAGCTTGTCATGCGCCAACACCGAGTAGGCGGGACGCGGTGCGGGTGCCTGATATTCGGCCGTGGTGATTGCCTCAACTTGTTTGACGCGGCGATCTGGGTCAGCCGTTTGGCGAATAATGGCGTCGGCAAAACCGAACCAGGATGTGACTCCGGTTGCGGTCACGTGGTAAATGCCGTTGGCGGCCGTTATATTTGCCGCGCCGTTGTTCATGGTCACCAACCGCGACGTGGCCTCGGCCACATCACGCACCCAGGTGGGCGAGCCCAGCTGGTCGTTCACCACTTTTAATTGATCCCGCTCCTGCGCCAGGCGCAGCATGGTCAATAAAAAATTGTGGCGGCGATTGGAATACAACCATGCCGCACGCAAGATGAGATAACGCTTGGCAATCGACGACACCGCCAACTCACCG
>JANPNU010000220.1:0-1656 GCA_031427615.1 Burkholderiales bacterium | reverse complement strand
AAGAGCCACACATGGGTGAACTTTGCTTTGCTGGTGGCGACGTCCGCCTTGTTCGGTTCGCGAATGTGAAAGCTATGCACCCCGCTTTGGATCGCCCCATACAATTTGCCGTTGTTGTAGAGCGAAAATACTTCGAGGCTGTTTTCGTCGACTTTCCGAATCGGCTTGACATTAGGGTTTGCGCAGATATTTTTCTTGGTGTTTTCAAGAAAATCGGCTTTTGTTTGAATGCCGCTTTGGTCGTGAAAGAACAAAAGGTCTTTGTGGATGGCTTTGACCAAATAGTCCATATCACAAAGATTGAACGCCCTTTCGAAGAAGACGCTGTCTTGTTTCTTCAGATCAAGAAAGAGTTGCGAGGTCTTCGCAACCTGCGCGTTGGCAAAGTTGCTTGTGCAAACCGCCAACAGAATGGAGATGACGTACTTTTTCATTTTGCGCACCCGGACTAAGTTGAGTATTCGCGGATTATGCCGCGTGGCGAGGAATTGCTGGCTAGCTCACCAAGTGAGCCAGGCTTAGCTTCGTTTAGAATCAGGTTTGCAATTGAGGGTTCCTGGTGGGAGGGCGGACGGATCGGTGGAGTGTGCCGCCTAACGAATGAAAGGGACTTCCCCGTCCCGAGCAAGCGACGATGAAGTCGCGCGGCATTGAAGTGCCATTATGGTGATGCAGTCATCCATAAACAATCTCGAAAGGGGAAGTCATGAAGATTATCACGCTCGGAATCGATCTTGCCAAGAACGTTTTTGCGGTGCATGGCGTCGATGCGTTTGGCAAAGTGGCATTGGTGCGCCCGGCGGTCAAACGTGACCAATTGCTTGAACTAATTGCGACCATGCCAGCCTGCGTCATTGGCATGGAGTCGTGCTCCGGTGCGCATCATTGGGCACGCGCTTTTATCACCTTTGGCCACACGCCAAAGCTGATGGCACCAAAGTTTGTTGCTCCCTATCGGATGAGCGGCCGGCGCGGCAAGAACGATGCTGCCGATGCGGCAGCTATCTGCGAAGCTGTGCAGCGCCCCAACATGCGGTTTGTGCCGATCAAAAGTGTGGATCAACAAGGCATGTTGTGCCTGCATCGGGTGCGCCAGGGGTTCGTTGAGGAACGCACCGCCACTATTAATCGCGTCCGTGGCCTGCTCTCTGAATTTGGCGTGGTGTTGCCGCTAAAGGCAGACACGGTGCGCCGACAAGCGGCGGCGACACTGGCGCATCTGCCCGGCTGGGCCGGTTGTGCCATCGGTGATTTGTTGACTCACCTCACCGCGCTCGACACCCGTGTGGCCGAATACGACCAACACATCCGCGAGGTGGCGCGCGCTGACGCCCGCTCACGCCAGCTGATGACTATGCCGGGCATCGGCCCCATCACCGCCAGCGCACTGGTGGCGACAATCGGCGGCGGCCATGATTTCCGCTGCGGCCGGCAACTGGCAGCCTGGCTGGGGTTAGTCCCCGGTCAATACAGTTCCGGCGGCAAGATCCGGCTGGGCTATATCACCAAGGCGGGTGATCCGTATTTGCGAACTTTGCTGATCCTCGGTGCGCGGTCTGTGTTGGCGTCGGCCTCGACCAAAGATGACCGTCTGAGTCGTTGGGCGGTGTCGGTATATGGCAGGCGTGGTTATGGCAAGGCGCTGGTGGCCATTGC
>JANPNU010000219.1:0-3422 GCA_031427615.1 Burkholderiales bacterium | reverse complement strand
CTCGTCTTGGCTTGTGTGTGGCCGTGAACCGCCATGATGTGATACTGCGATGCACCCTCGAGTGCCATCAGTTCACCGGCGGCCTTGCGGACACCGTGCGGGCTACGGTCTTTCTATTCACGTGCGGTTGATTTGTTGACCAAGGGTGCGATCAAGGAAATGATTATCCCGTCGTTGTTGCCAGTGGTGGCACCGATTCTGGTGGTGCTGATTGTTGGCGGCCTGATGGGCAAAGAAGCCGGCATTCAGGCATTGGGCGGCATGTTGATGGGCACCATCGTCACCGGTTTGTTTGTGGCGATTTCGATGTGTACCGGTGGTGGCGCATGGGATAACGCTAAAAAATACATTGAAGAAGGAAATTACGGTGGCAAAGGCTCCGACGCACATAAAGCAGCGGTGACCGGCGACACGGTGGGTGATCCTTACAAAGATACGGCTGGTCCAGCAATCAATCCGTTGATTAAAATTATCAACATTGTTGCGTTGATGATTGTGCCGTTGTTTGGTACGGCAGCCGATAGCGCAAAGCCGCACGCCGCCGCCATCGCGCCATTGAAGGTTGAGCAAAAGGCTGCGCCCGCCGTCGCACCCGTGGTGCCGGTGGCCGCGCCTTCGACGGCAAAATAATGCAGGTGTAAATCATTTACGAAGACCGTTGCAGCCAAATCAAAACGCCAAACTGGTGATACAGTTTGGCGTTTTTTTTGCACATCCGGGTTTTATCTGAGTTTTTTCAGCAACTATCAACACCCCGGAAATTTGTAATCCTTGAAGTCCACGCGCAATTTGGTTTTGAGCAGTTTGCCGGTGGCCGTGTGCGGCAGTGAATCTACAAACACCACGTCATCCGGCAGCATCCACTTGGCGATCTTGCCATCAAAAATTGCCAACAACGCCTCTTTGGTCAGTGACGCACCGGGTTTGAGCACGGCCAGTAGCAACGGCCGCTCATCCCATTTCGGATGGGCAATGCCGATGACGGCGGCTTCGGCGAGGGCAGGGTGGGCCATTGCGATGTTTTCCAGTTCAATCGAACTGATCCATTCGCCGCCTGATTTAATGACGTCCTTGGAGCGATCGGTAATTTGCATATAACCGTCGGCGTCAATGGTGGCAACGTCGCCGGTTGGAAACCAGCCATCGACCAGAGCGGACTCTTTTTCGCCGTGATAACGCGCAATCACCCATGGACCGCGCACCATCAAATCACCGAATGCCTTGCCGTCGTTCGGCAGTAATTTTCCGGCGTCATCAACGATTTTCATTTCGATGCCAAAAACGGCGCGTCCCTGTTTTACACGGATCGCAAATTGTTCATCGTAGCTCAGTGATGTGTGTTTTGCCTTGAGCCGACACACGGTTCCCAGTGGTGAAAGTTCGGTCATGCCCCAGGCGTGCACCACATTGACCCCATAAATGCGGGAGAATTTATCAATGATGACGGGTGGACAAGCAGCCCCACCCACAGCGGTTTCTTTCAGCGTTGAAAATTTGACGTTGTGGGTTTCTAAATGGGCGAGCAATCCCATCCAGATGGTCGGCACACCCAGGCTGACCGTCACTTTTTCGCGTTCCATTAAATCGTACACACTGGCACCATCGAGTGCCGCACCGGGGAAAACCAGTTTGGCACCGCTGGCGGTGGCCATATAGGGGACGGCCCAGGCGTTTACGTGAAACATCGGCACCACCGGCATCACGGTGGTGAACGCGCTGATATTCAAGGCGTCGGGGGAAATGCCAGCGTAACAATGGTAAATGGTTGAACGATGTGTGTACATCACACCTTTTGGATTGCCGGTGGTACCAGAGGTATAACAAAGGCTTGACGGTGTGGTGTCGTCAAATTGCGGCCAAACATAATCGTCGGCTTCGTTATCAAGCAAATCCTCATAACAAAGCAGGTTTGGAATATTGGCTGTCGGCAGATGCGCGCGGTCAGTCATGGCCACGTATATTTCGACGGTTGGCAGCAATGGCGCTAATTTTTCGATCAGTGGTGCAAAGGTAATGTCAAAAAATAGAATGCGGTCCTTGGCGTGATTAATAATCCAGACAATTTGTTCGGGAAATAAGCGCGGATTGACCGTGTGAATAATGGCACCCATGCCGGATACCGCGTAATAAAGTTCGAAGTGGCGGTAACCGTTCCAAGCGATGGTGCCAATACAGTCGCCGGTCTTGGTGTGCAAATGTTTGAGCGCATTGGCCAGTCGCTTGGTGCGCCGACTGGCATCACGGTAGGTGTAGCGATGCAGGCCGCCTTCGACCGTGCGTGACACAATTTCAGTATCGCTATGGTTTGCAGCCGCGTAGTCAATCAGAGACGAGATCAGCGGTGCTTGTTCTTGCATGGTATGGCGCATGGCGATATTCTTTCGAAATTGAACAATAGTCGCATTGTGTCATACCAACAAAAATTCGCAAAACTGCGCAGGTAATTTCCTGTTGTCGCCGGTCTAATATAGCGGGGCAGGCTGGCCGTGGTCAATCCCGATCGGGCGCTGAAATTCAACCTGATCGGTCAAGAAGTCGACGGTGTTTTGAATCACGGTGCGATCACGCAATATGCGCCGGTGCCCGAGGCCGTTGGTGGCATGCAGACGTGCGTCAGGCCAGGTCGATGCCAGCGCAATACTTCCGGCCAGTCTGGTTTCCCGATCGTCACTATCATGGATAAACAGAGCCGGCGCAGTAATTGTTGATACGGAATGGGGTAATTCAAATTCTTCCCATGCCACGCCGTACCGTTGCTCAAATCGCCACTGCATGGCGCGGCGCACACGCTCAGGAATGCCCAGATATCGCGCAAACAAATACGAGTAACGAATCAACGATGCAGGTGGTGCGATCAACACCACGCGTGGCATTGGTGCCTCGATGTGCCGGCGTATCAGGCTGCGACGCAAGGCGCTGCCAACGGCGGCGGCACCCAGTGAGTGTGACACCATGCCGTGTACTGCCACGCCGCGATCAATGAGCGCATCCCACACGGACTCGAGGCCCCGCCAAAAATCGACCAACGCCGCCTGTTGCCCATCACTATGACCGTGGCCAATGTGGTCAAACAACACCACTTGATAACCGGCCTCGTTGAGCGGCGTGACAAAGCTGCGCAGTTGTGCCCCATGACCGCCCCAGCCGTGACACAAAATTATCGCAGGCCGGGTTGCATCACCAACCGCCCATGCGGCGATTCGGCCATAGGGCGTTTAACCTAGAAACAGCAGTTGGGCGGGTGTGAGTGTGCGTTTTTGCGGCTTTCTGGCTAGACCTCATTTGGCAACAGCGACGCGTCAACCTCCACGTTGCAAGGAGGAGCACCCGCAGCATGATGCGGCCGTCCTGCGGCAGCCGGCGCTCGGCGATGTTGAGCTTGGCCATGATCTTGATGCGGCTGATCACCGCGGCGGTGAGGT
>JANPNU010000218.1:0-6902 GCA_031427615.1 Burkholderiales bacterium | reverse complement strand
ATAAACGGAAACACCGCTTCCTTGACTGAAAAATAAGGTGGCGTGATTTCTTTGGTGACACCCTGCGCTTTGAGCGAAATGCCGACCATACAACGCGCCGCCACCTTTGCGAGCGGAATTGAAATCGCTTTGGATACAAATGGCACGGTTCGCGACGCACGCGGATTGACTTCCAGAACATATACCACGTCCTTACCGTCTTCCTGCTTGATGGCAAATTGCACGTTCATCAGGCCGACCACATTCAATGCCTTGGCCATCGCCACCGTCTGGCAGCGAAGCTCGTCTTTTAATTCTTGAGACAATGAAAATGGCGGCAATGAACAGGCAGAGTCACCCGAATGTACACCGGCTTGCTCAATGTGCTCCATGATGCCGCCGATAAACACGTCCTGCCCGTCGGCAACCGCATCCACATCAACCTCGATCGCGTCATTCAAAAAACGATCAAGCAACACCGGCGAATCATTGGACACCTTGACCGCCTCACGCATATAACGTTCGAGATCAGACTCAACGTGGATGATTTCCATCGCCCGCCCGCCAAGCACATAACTCGGCCGTACCACCAGCGGATAACCAATTTCACGCGCCTTGACGAGGGCTTCTTCGTTGGTGCGGGCGGTGCGATTGGGCGGCTGACGCAACTTCAGCGCATGAATCATTTTCTGAAAGCGCTCACGGTCTTCGGCCATGTCAATCATGTCTGGCGTGGTGCCAATAATTGGCACACCATTGGCCTCCAGCGCCCGCGCCAATTTCAGCGGGGTCTGACCACCAAACTGAACGATCACGCCGACCGGCTTTTCCTTGTCGACAATTTCCAATACGTCTTCCAGCGTCAACGGTTCAAAATACAACCGGTCCGAGGTATCGTAATCCGTTGACACTGTTTCCGGATTGCAATTAACCATGATGGTTTCATAGCCGTCCTCACGCAACGCAAAAGCGGCATGCACACAACAATAGTCGAACTCAATACCCTGGCCAATCCGATTGGGCCCCCCACCCAGAATCATGATTTTTTTATTGTTAGTCGGATTCGACTCACATTCCTCATCGTAACTGGAGTACATGTACGCTGTCGATGTGGCGAATTCCGCCGCACAGGTGTCCACGCGCTTATAAACCGGACGAATATTAAAACTGTGACGACGCGCGCGCACCGCCGATTCGTCTTGTTTCAACAAATGCGCCAGACGCCGATCAGAAAAACCTTTTCGCTTGAGTGCGCGCAATTCAACCGCATCAATGGACGCAAGCGTTTTTTTCTCAATCGCCAGTTCCATCTTCACCAGCTCTTCGATCTGTTCCAAAAACCAACGGTCAATTTTTGTGTAACCAAAAATCTCGTCGACGGACATACCGATACCAAACGCATCGGCCACATACCAGAGGCGTTCACCGCGCGGATACGCCAATTCATCGCCGATTTTTTCCGGGTCAACCGTTTTCAAGTTAAAGCCATCGACGCCGGTTTCGAGCCCGCGCAACGCCTTTTGCAACGACTCCTGAAAATTTCGGCCAATGGCCATCACCTCACCCACACTCTTCATTTGGGTGGTCAGCCGATCATCCGCCTGTGGAAATTTTTCGAATGCAAATCGCGGCACCTTGGTGACCACGTAATCAATCGAGGGCTCAAACGAGGCCGGTGTCGCGCCGCCGGTGATGTCATTTTTTAATTCATCGAGTGTGTAACCAACCGCCAATTTGGCGGCAATTTTGGCGATCGGAAAGCCAGTGGCTTTTGACGCCAGCGCGGATGAACGAGACACCCGTGGATTCATTTCAATCACGATCATGCGGCCATCTTTTGGGTTGACCGCAAACTGCACATTCGAGCCGCCGGTTTCAACACCAATTTCGCGCAAACACGCGATCGAGGCGTTGCGCATGATCTGATATTCCTTGTCGGTCAGCGTTTGTGCCGGTGCAACGGTGATGGAGTCACCGGTGTGTACGCCCATCGGATCAAGATTTTCAATCGAACAAATGATGATGCAGTTGTCCGCTTTGTCGCGCACGACTTCCATCTCGAATTCTTTCCAGCCGAGTAATGATTCCTCGATCAGGAGTTCCTTGGTAGGCGAAGCGTCCAGCCCGCGCTCACAAATTTCCAAAAATTCATCGCGGTTATACGCAATACCGCCGCCGGAACCGCCCATGGTAAAGCTCGGACGAATAATCGCTGGAAAACCAATTGAAGCCTGCACTTGCAGCGCTTCCTCAAGCGAATGGGCAATCACCGAACGCGCGGATTCAAGCCCGATTTTGGTCATGGCCCGCTTGAATTTTTCTCGATCCTCGGCTTTATCAATGGCTTCTTTGGTCGCGCCAATCATTTCAACGTTGTACTGGTCGAGCACGCCGTGCTTGGCCAGATCAAGCGCGCAATTGAGCGCCGTCTGCCCGCCCATGGTTGGCAGCAGCGCGTCCGGCCGCTCCTTGTCGATAATTTTTTCAACAATTTGCCAGGTGATCGGCTCGATGTAGGTCACGTCCGCCATGTTCGGGTCAGTCATGATGGTGGCGGGATTGGAATTGATCAGAATGACCTTGTAGCCCTCATCGCGCAGCGCCTTGCAGGCCTGTGCCCCCGAGTAATCAAACTCACACGCCTGGCCAATCACAATCGGCCCGGAGCCGATGATCAGAATGGATTTGATGTCTTGACGTTTTGGCATGATTTATGTAAATCCGATTTTGCGTTTGGGTTTTGCCGGTAAGGCTTTGTCGGTCATCAATTCACGAATTGCTTTGAAGACTACGGCGAACTGTTCGTCGTATTCAGCCTCCATCTTGGCCACCTTGCGCGACAACTCACGATTACTGTCAATCATCGAACGCATTTGCACAAAGGCACGCATGATTTCGATGTTGACTTCGACCGCACGTGAGCTGCGCAAAACGCTGGAAAGCATCGCCACGCCCTGCTCGGAGAAGGCATGAACCTGTTTGCGCGCACCGCCCCAACTTGAAGTCACAATTTGTGACTTCAAGTTTCTAACTTCTTGTTCTGTAAGAACAAAATAGAAATCGGCCGGGAAACGACCGACGTTTCTTTTGACTGCCTGCATCAGCACTCTGGTCTCCACGCCATACAGCCCCGCCAGATCATGGGCAAACATCACCCGCTGACCACGCACCACGGCAATCTTGCCGGCGACCACCTGGTATTCAACCAGCGCTTGTTCTAGCCGATATTTCGCCGAACCAGCAGAGGACGCCCTGACAACATGCCGCTGCAATTTTTGATCAGGGGCAACTTCAGCCACGTGATGCCGCCATCATTGCCACAAATTTTTCAAACAAATAACCGACCTCATGCGGCCCCGGACTGGCCTCAGGGTGCCCTTGAAAACCAAACGCCGGTTTGTCGGTGCGCTCGATACCCTGACAGCTGCCGTCGAATAATGACTGATGCGTGACGCGAACGTTTGCCGGCAGGGAGGCGGCGTCCACCGCAAAGCCATGGTTTTGACTGGTGATGTAAACCTTTTTACTGTCGAGGTCTTGTACCGGATGATTCGCGCCGTGATGACCGAATTTCATCTTCATTGTTTTTGCGCCCGATGCCAGCCCCAACAATTGGTGCCCCAAACATATGCCAAAAACAGGAATCGACTTTTCAATGATTTCGCGAATGGCAATAACCGCATAGTCACAAGGCTCCGGGTCACCCGGCCCGTTTGACAAAAACACACCATCGGGCTTGAGCTTCAAAACATCGTCACTGGATGTCTTGGCGGGAACCACCGTCACTTTGCAGCCATGATCGGCAAGCATGCGCAGGATGTTATGTTTGACGCCGTAGTCATACGCAACCACGTGGAATGTGCACGGTACCTGCGACTTAAAGCCCGCCCCGAGAGCCCAGCTGCCGGTGTTCCATTCGTAGGCTTCGCGAC
This sequence comes from Burkholderiales bacterium, assembly GCA_031427615.1. Taxonomy (GTDB): domain Bacteria; phylum Pseudomonadota; class Gammaproteobacteria; order Burkholderiales; family Usitatibacteraceae; genus UKL13-2. Next base: position 2,991 of record JANPNU010000218.1, on the reverse strand, counting down.
AAGTCACTTCCTTTGCCAAATCAAGTCCGGCCATGTTGGGTGCGGCTTTCGCCATGGCCTGCGCTTCCCTAATGGCGGCATCATCGGTTGCGCCGACCAAGATGCAACCATTTTGTGCACCCTTCTCACGAATCAGCCGGGTCAGTCGGCGGGTATCGATGTCGGCGATGGCAACAATATGGTTGCGCGTGAGGTAATCAGACAGCGTTTCCTGGGCGCGCCAATTGGAAACAACCAACGGCAAATCACGGATGACGAGGCCGGCCACATGGGTCTTGACCGACTCGGCATCTTCATCATTGACGCCAACGTTGCCAATATGCGGATAAGTCAGCGTGACAATTTGGCCGGTGTAGGACGGGTCGGTGAGAATCTCCTGATAACCAGACATGGCGGTATTGAACACCACTTCGCCGACCGTAGAACCAACCGCACCAATGGCAGTGCCAACAAATGCCGATCCGTCAGCAAGAACCAAAACAGCGGGCGGAAAGGAAGGCAGACTCACGGCAAACTCCAGTCAATCAAGGTCAATATTATTCACGCCCACACGACACACGTTCCAAGTCAATCGCCCCAACAAACAAAGGCAAATTTACAAAGCGAACGGGCATAAAAAACGGGAAAGGCAATAGGGAATAATCCCGTGCGCTTTCCCGCGTTTTGACGTGCGCCAGACAAAAACGATTGATTCCAGCGACAACGCGATTAAAAAAATATTTTACTGGAAACCGGCTGATTCGGCAACGATTACGGGCGATTACGGGCGAAATGACCGCTTATCCCAAGCCAAGCACGTCATTCATTGTGAACAAACCGGTGGTTTTGCCATTCAAAAATTTCGCCGCGCGAACCGCACCCTGTGCATAGGTCGCACGTGATGACGATTTGTGGGTGATTTCAATGCGCTCACCATTCAAGGCAAAAAACACCGTGTGATCACCAATAATATCGCCCGCCCTGACCGAACTGAAGCCAATGCTGCCGGGTGCCCGAGCCGCCTGCGTGGCATGACGGTCAACCACCGCCACGGATTCAATTGATTGTCCGCGCGCTTGCGCCGCGACCGCACCCAGCATCAACGCCGTCCCGGACGGCGCATCAACTTTCATTTTGTGATGCGCCTCAAACACTTCGATATCGGCATCCAGTCCCAGTGATGCTGCCGCCATTGCCACCAGCTTGGCGGTGACATTCACGCCCAGGCTCATATTCGGCGCCAACACAATGGCAATTTTGTCGGTGGCTTGTTGCAACTGTTGAATTTGGTCGGCGCGAAAACCAGTTGTACCGATCACCATATTCACCCGATGCTTGATGCATACGGCAAGGTGACCAATGGTCGCCTCCGGGCGGGTGAAGTCAATTAGTACTTCGGCACCAGCCAACGCAGCATCAACATCATCACCTTGATCAAACTTGGAATAGACACAGACCTGTGCGTCTTGGCCCGCAGCCTCGCTGACCATCCGACCCATGCGGCCATTTGCACCGGCAATCGCGAGCTTTAATGCCATGACGACTATTTTTTCGGATCAGGCGGTGCGTTCGGCGGAATAAAGTTTGGCGTCTTGCGTCGATCACCACCACCCGTGAGAATTTCCACCGGTGAGGCCTGACCGTCGATACGGGCGACTTTCTCCTGCTCAAAAATAATCGCCACTTTATATTGCTGGCCTTCGCGCGCAAACGGATTAATTTTGCTGCCACTATTACGGTCGTCACTAAAATAATAATCCCAACGATTACCATTAAATACGTCCATCAGCAGCGGCGTGCCGAGCAAGTTACGCACGTCAATTCGCGCCATGCCCGGTTTGACCTTGGCCAGTTGCTCTTGGGTGATTAAATTTCCCTGCTGTACATCCAGTCGATACACGCCAAACTGGGAACAACCGGTCAGGACCAAACTCAAACACGTGACTGCAATCAGAATAAGCGATTTCATAACATCCAGCTAACGTCTAAAGAGGCGTAAATTATACCCGACCCCCAACCGGCATCGTCGGCCGGCAGTTTTGTAGACACCATCCCGATCAAATTGGCCAGATTGTCCAATGGCCAGAATCAATCCGCCATACCCTGCCGCAGTTGCGCTATGATAAGACCAACACGGAAACAAATTTAATGACCGATTCCACTGAATTACGCAGCATTGGCTTAAAGGCCACGCTTCCACGCCTGAAGGTGCTGGAGTTATTTCATGCGTCCAAAGAACGGCATATGACCGCCGAGGATGTCTACAAATTACTGCTGAACGAAAACGCCGAGATTGGCCTGGCAACGGTTTATCGGGTCTTGACGCAATTCGAGCAAGCCGGCCTGTTACAACGACATCATTTTGAAGGCGGCCGTGCCGTATTTGAGCTCGACGAAGGCAGCCACCACGACCACCTTGTTTGTTTGCAATGCGGCAAAGTCGAAGAATTTTATGATGCAGAAATAGAAAAGCGTCAACATAAAATTGCCAAAGATCGCGGTTTTAACTTACACGACCATTCGTTATACCTTTATGCGGATTGCACCAAGACGAAATGCCCACACAAAACTTCCGCATAACGACAATTTGAAATTTTGCATTATCAACAGCTGGTCCACTTAAAACCTCTTAAATGGCGCACTGACATTCATTTCTGCTCATTATTCGATCATGAATAAACGATTGCATTTCCTGTTTACCCCATGGCTGGTGGTCATCTCTCTGGCTGCCATGATTGTGTCGCCCGTGGAAGCACGAAACAGCGCGGCCAACCGCAGTCAGACAACCGAAATTCTGCTGGCGGATTTGCCGGCACAAGGCAAAGAGGTATTGATCCAAATTCGCCAGGGCGGGCCATTTCAGTACAGCAAGGACGGCAGCGTATTTGGCAATCGCGAACAGTTGCTGCCAAAACAGCCGCGTGGCCACTACAAAGAATTTACCGTCCGCACCCCCGGCGCAAAAAATCGCGGTGCCCGTCGCATTGTCTGCGGCGGTGATTTGCGCAGCCA
>JANPNU010000217.1:0-3851 GCA_031427615.1 Burkholderiales bacterium | reverse complement strand
GATCCCTCACGCACCGTGCACCCTTGCAACATGACCATAGGGCCGACCGAGACATTTTTTTCAAGCGTGAGCGCCACCCCTTCGTCGGTATGCAGCACCGACCCGTCCTGAATGTTGACGTTTTCGCCCAGCGTGATGGTGTTGTTGTCGCCACGAATGGTCACGCCCCACCAAACATTTGCATTTTTTTCGAGCACCACATCGCCGATGACGGCAGCATTGGGTGCAACGTAGTTGCCGCCTTTTAACTGCGGCGATTTGTTGCCGAGCGCATAGATCATAGAACCCTCATCTGTAAGGTTCTATTTTCACCGAAATCGGCGGGGACGGATATGGGCAACACTCCCCCGCCGCAAACGGACGAAACTGAAGACTCAGCGACGAACCGGGCGCAGTTGCATACGAATCAGCCGTGATGCGCCGTCAAAGGAGGCGTTACATCTGTTTGAACAGGTGCGAAAACGGCCGCGATACGGTCAAATTTTCCTTGCGCCCCTTGACTCGTACCGTCGCCTGCCCACGAAAATCACGAGTTACCGCTTCAATCGCCCCTGCTTGTACAATTGTGGAGCGATGGATCTGCCAAAATTTTTCGCCGTCCACGCCATCGAGCAACTCCTTGATCGGCGTCTTGATAAGTGCGTCAAACTCCTTGGTCGCGACCAGCGTGTACTTTTCATCCGCTTGAAAAAATAACACCTCATCGATCGGGATCAAGCGCAAATTGGATCCGATATTGGCCTTTATCCACTTTAATTTTTCCGCATCGGGCTTTAGCTGCTTGGCAAGATGACGCATGAGTGCATCTAAATCCTGCGGCTGCGCGGGGACGGCGGATAGACGTTGTTGCAGGCGCTCGACTGCCGCCTGCAAGCGTTCATCGCTGTATGGTTTTAATACATAGTCAATCGCGCCCGTGTCAAATGCATCCACTGCATATTGGTCGAACGCGGTGACAAAGACAATATGGCATTTCAGATCACGATTGGCAGCCAAACTTTTTGCCACCTCAATCCCGGTCATCTCCGGCATTTGTATATCCAGAAACGCCAGCGTCGGCCGATGCATGGCAATGGCTTCCAACGCGGCTTCACCGTCGCCGACATCGGCAACAATTTGCAACTCCGGCCACACTTTGCCAAGTTTGGTTTTTAGCTGCGCACGCAGGATGGGTTCGTCTTCAGCGAGGATTGCGGTAAATGTCATGGTCTTTTCTTTTCAGATAACAGGTTCAATATTACGCACGCAGGCCATAAGTGTTGCTCAGGCATTTGGCGGCTTGATAATGACAGTATTTTTTTTCTTGCGCCACCAAAACCAATACACCAGGAAACCAACAAAAATAAATGGTGCCAGCACAGGAAATAACGACACCAGAATCATCAGTGGAATAGCAATGGCAAGCCCGACAAACAAAAAACCCAGTCCATAAAGCACTGCCACCAATATCAGCGCGACGATCGACAGGATACCGAACGCCAGTAAAAATACGACCGTACCAATGGCCATGCCTTCAATACCGGAAATACTGGCATTGCCTATATGCATCGGAATGGCATCCGTCGCCAAACCAATCATGCCGACAACAAACAGCACGCTCAGCACAGCGACAATTCCGATAAAAATTTTGACCAAAATTGCCGCCCATGCACTGTGCGTTTTCGCCGCCACCTTGAGGGTTTTTGCGCCCCAGGTTTTTGGCTCTTCGGCGCGTAACGAATCTGCCACTGACGCCGACATAAACGCGCTGGCACCCGATGCCGGGGCCTCAATGGTGGCAATGACGCCGGTCGGGCTATTTGATTGCAATATGAGTCGAGCATGTTCGCCAAATAGCGCCCGCAATCGTTCGCGGATATTGTTTAGGCCAATACCTCCGGATTGAACAGGCGAGTCAGTCAGGCCCTTGCCTGTGTCCTTGATCATTAATCGCAGTTTGGCGTCTTTACCGACGCCCGTTTTTTCTGCAACCACGTCGATTCGCCCCCCCTCCCGCAGCGGCTCAAGTCCGTGTTTGATGGCATTTTCTACCAACGACGGCAACATCAACGGCGGGAATGGCAGGGTTTCCAATTCGCCAGGTACATCAATTCCGAATTCAAGTCGCGGCCCCATGCGCATCTTCAAAATATTCAGATAGGCTCGGACCAATTCGATTTCTTGGCCGACCGTTGAAATGTTTTCGCGCATTTTTGGCAACGACGCGCGCAAATATTGAATGAGGTGGCCGGTCATTTTATTGGCTTGAACCGGATCAACCTCGGTTAATGCCTGCACATTGGCGAGTGTGTTATACAAAAAGTGCGGCTCGACCTGCGCTTGCAGCGCCATGAGTTTGGCTTCAACAATTTGCCTGTTGACGTTGGCTGATTCCGCCTCCTTGGTTTTAACGCTGGCAACGTCTAGCGCGCGACGCGACCGACCGATGTAGAACTTTAGGATGATCAAGATAAAGAAAATCGGGATGAAGGACACAATCAACGCCGAGCCGATTCCGAGTCGGCGAAAATCGTTGGATACGCGTCGGCGAATGTCTTCACGCAACTCCGGTGTCAGCGACGGGGTGACGGGACCCACTGTGGCGGCGTCAATTTTATTCAGAGTCTTTTCAATATCACCGATTGCAATATCGCCTTTGATGCGCGTGCCTGCAATCCAGCCGTCGATGTTGACACGATCATCTTTGCTGCTGACGGTGAGGTCGTTCGGCTGGCCGGTCTGATTGGTGCCGTCCCTGGACAATGACAGTGTCGAGACCTTGGGTTGATCCGGCGAACCATTGGCAACCGATGCTGGTGACTTAACCGGCTTGTCAGCCTTTGGAGGGGCGGGCGGGGCGGGCGGTATCTGGGGTGCGTTGAGAGATGGCGGTGCCAACGGTCCGGTGATTGACTCGGTTTCACCGTCCTTGCGTCCCAAGCCCATCGAATACGATCCCTTTTTAATCTTCTTTAAAATTTCATCGGCATCTTTCTTGGTTTTTTTTGCCTCGGCGATGGCCTTGTCATAGGCGACAAACGCGGATTGATCATTTAATCCGACTCTCTTTTGTGCGCTGACGGCATCCGCACGTGCGTCACGAAGTTTTGCGATTTTTTCACGCGCGTCATCGCGATCGCTCAATGCGGCCTCGCGGGCTTGTTGTTGCATTTCGCGTTCGGCATCCTTCGCAGCACGACGCGCATCTTCGGCGGCATCCTTCGCCGCCTGTGCGGCATCAGCCTTGGCGTTTTTTACATCGTTTTCCGCACTAGAGAGATCCGCCCTGACGCTGGCAATTTCCTTTAAGGCCTGGGAAAATTCGGCTTTGCGCGCTGGGTCAGACGTTCGCTCAGCCATTGATCTAACCACCCGCTCGGCAATGGTGAGTGCGCCGTCGCCAAACGAGCGATCAATTTCGCGTTGAATGGCACGATTTTCAGTGGAAGATTTTCCCGATTCAGCCAGACGAAGGACATTAAATGGCACGGTAAACAACGCAAGCACCAAAAACGTGAAAAGCCCGGTGAGTGCCATTGCCCACCAGGGTGTTTTGTATAACAAATTGCCGAGCGCTTTAAACATGGTGATAGTCTAATGAATAGTCAAATATAAGGGCGATGGGTCTATGCACCAATTTGGCAAAAATTATTCTTCCAAAACAATCCAAAGCAACATCGCGGCCGCGAAACCGACCGATACAGCCATCCAAATCCACGATAGCAATGCACTGAAAAAATTAACAATGTTCATTGGGGCGACTCCGTCAATCAAAATTCGCTTTGAAAATAAGCATGAACAAAGCATAGGGCGCATCCCCACCACCATCAATGTAGAAGAGGTTGGAATGCAGAATCCAGTAGCCGAATGGC
>JANPNU010000216.1:0-2037 GCA_031427615.1 Burkholderiales bacterium | reverse complement strand
CTTGCAAACAAGCCAATGGAGTGCGATAGAAATAGCCTGCACAATGCGTTACGCCTTGGACTTAAGAATCGGCGAGCCGAGGTCGCTGTCTCTAGGGATGAATGGCTCAAATCGCCGTTCAGCCCATCGTCTTCAATTTTGGATGCGACGCTGTCGCTTTATGGTAACCATGATGTCGCCGCCATTCAGGAACACGCTGCACCGAAAGCTGCGATCGATGCCAGCGTCAAAGAAATCCGCGATCACATTTCAGCAGCGCTCAAAGAAGGGGGATACCACATCATTTTCCTGTCTGGCGCGCCGGGAGCAGGTAAAACATTAGTCGGACTCGAAATAGTGATGCGCGGGAACCACGCTGATGGATCGGTGTTTGTGACGGGTAATGCGCCGCTGGTTGACGTATTGAATAAAGCACTCGATGGCTCCTATCGACGACAAGGTGGCCGCGCAACCGCATGGGCACCGACTGGTTATCGTCGCGCCGATGCAAACTTAGTGGTAAGTGCGGCAAACTTTAAGATCGTCAAAGCGCATAACTTCCTCGGTAGGCGCGGGCAGGCACACCGGCAGGAAGATGGCCGCGTGTTGGTGTTTGATGAGGCGCAACGAACATATGAAGAGGGCAAGATTGTTCTCGGAGAGGCACTTGCAGACCACGAGGCAGACCTCATTCTTTCCGTTCAGAAGAAAGCGTTTCCTAAGGGTGGTGCAGTTGTCGTTGCGTTAATCGGCCACAACCAAGCAATTAATCGTGGTGAACGCGGAATTGTTGCGTGGCTGGACGCAGCCGAGCGAGGCGGTTGGAGCATTTCAATCGGCGATGAAACGCTAGCGTTGGCCGAGTTCAAGGATCAAGACAAGTCTGGCGTACTTGCCAATCGTCGGCGACTATCGAACGGGCATCTTCATCAATCGATGCGGTACTACCGCAATGATGTAATTGAGAAATGGGTAGGCGCCGTCCTTGAAGGCGACACAAAAGAGGCAATGAAGTTTGCGGCCAAAATGGATGAACACCAAAACAATGTTTTGTTGACTCGTGATCTTTCAGCCGCTAGGCGATGGGCAAAACCTCGCGCGGTTGGCGGTCAACGATCTGGGCTAATCGCCTCAGGCCAGGCACGGCGACTCGCCGCTGAAGGGTTGTTTGTCGACTACAAGCCGGATATCGCGACTTGGATGCTGGCACCGAGTACTGACATTCGCTCGTCAAACGCGCTTGAAACAGTCCAAAATCAGTATCAAATTCAGGGGCTAGAGTTGGACTACTCCATCGTGTGTTGGGATGCCGATTTGCGGTATGTCGATGGCAAGTGGGGCGCGTACAAAATGTGGCGGGACGATTGGCGGAACGATAGCCTTCCAGAGGTTGCAAAAAACGGCTATCGTGTTTTGCTGACGCGCGCGCGCAAGGGTATGGTCATTTTTGTACCTTGTGGCGATCAAACTGGCGAAGACGAAACTCGAAAAATCGAATTTTATGACGGCGTCTGGAAATTCTTAAAGGACTGCGGCGCGAAGGATCTTGAGTAGCTCGTCTAACTTCGCGTAGGGGGAAAATCATGGTTTCTGCACAATCATTATCTAATCAGCTCGCAACCTTCCTCGGCACTGACCAGCCCGAGACCTGCCGCAAGTGTGGTGCACGTACAGACTTCGATGAACTCACGATCTATAAGCAATTCCACCGATGTTTCAATTGCGACAATCAATATTTTGTTGAATTTGAAGATGAACAGCGCCATGACCGAGAGCAGAATTAATTTGTAAACTGCCCGTCCCGCTTGCCGTTCCATCCATTTCTACCCCAAAACACCCGCCAATGCTAGTGTTTGTAATTCGATAATCACTATCCAACCCGCCGCATCAGGACCAAACTCATGACCCGCGCCGCCGCCATCCAATCTGCCGAGCACTTTTTTGACAACCGGCAATTCCATGCCGATCTCGCGCGGCGGGTGGCGCTGCCCACTGAGAGCCAGAATCCGGATCGCGCCGATGTGTTGCGTGCGTATCTGGCGGATGAGCTGACACCTT
>JANPNU010000215.1:0-1882 GCA_031427615.1 Burkholderiales bacterium | reverse complement strand
CGGCCGGCCCGTTGCGTGAAATGCTGTCACGTCTCAAATCCGTGGATTGCATCGTGTTGAATAACACCAATATTGATGTCTTCGAAGCGAACGTGCCCTTGGATACGGCCAATTTTTGTCCGCCGATATTGCCGAAGCTTTTGGCAAGCGGCAAGCCGGTATTCACCATGACCTACGGCAATGAGACGTTTTGGTCGTTGACAACCTCAAACGTCAATCCGCCGGCAGGTATGATAGAACGGTGTCGCGGCATGCGCGTGGCCGCGGTGGCAGGAATTGGCAATCCGCAGCGATTTTTTGATCATATTGAGCGACTCGGCATTACTTTGGTGTCGCATCACCCCTTTGCGGATCATCATGCGTTTATTTGGGCCGATTTTAAAGACCTGTCTGCGGATATCATTCTGATGACTGAGAAGGACGCGGTAAAATGTACATCCTTTGCGGATGCCCGTATGTGGGCAATGCAAATTGATGCCTTGTTGCCTGATGTTTTTTACGATTTTATTTTGAAAAAAATTGATCATGTCGCTCGATCCAAAACTGCTTGAAATCCTGGTTTGCCCTGTTACCAAGGGGCCGTTGACGATGTCCGCAGATAAATCCGAGTTGATATCATGGTCGGCGCGGCTGGCTTACCCGATTCGAGACGACATTCCCATCATGCTGGTTGATGAGGCACGGGCGCTTGCTGTTGACGAAGAACGTCCATAGGTGGCGGAAATAATTTTGTCGGCTTTTATTTGCATTATTCCGGCGCGTTTGCATTCGGTGCGACTACCGAATAAACCGCTGGCAGATATTGCCGGCAAACCGATGGTTGTGCATGTGGCAATGCGTGCCCGTCAGTCTGGTGCCCGACAGGTATTGGTCGCCACCGATCACCTTGACGTGATGGCCGCATGTGAGTCGCACGCGGTTGATGCAATGATGACCTCAGCGGGTCATACCACCGGCACTGATCGCCTGGCCGAGGTGGTGCATCAACTTGATTTGGCTGACGACGCCATTGTTGTTAATGTGCAGGGGGATGAACCGCTTATTGATCCGCAACTTATTCATGATGTGGCGGTATTGCTTGCTGCGACGCCATCTGCCGCGATTGCAACTGCGTCGCATACGATTACCAGCGCCGACGATTTTTTTAACCCAAACGTGGTCAAAGTGGTGTGCGACGTCAATTTTATTGCACGCTATTTTAGTCGCGCATCCATCCCCTATGCGCGTGATGCATTTGCGGCCGATCGATCCAGGTTGCCGGCTGATCTAAACGCGCAACGCCATATCGGGATTTATGCTTATCGGGTTCATTTTTTAAAACGATTTGCCACCTTGGCACCGGCACCGAGTGAGCAAATAGAGGCGTTGGAGCAATTGCGCGCGCTGCATTACGGTTTTCAAATTGCCGTCTTACCCTGGCAGGGGGCCGTGGCAGCCGGTGTCGATACACTTGACGATCTGGCCAGGGTGCGGGCACTGGTGGCGGCTCGGGGCTAGCCTCAATTTCACGGGCCGGCCCCGCTTTGCTCCGCTTAGTGGCTTGCCTGTGAAATTTCAGCGCATTTTGCATGTCCAATTTGGTTTTTATTCAACAGCGGGCCTTTGCGCTCGATAGCAGGCCGCTGAACATGCACTTTTCCGTTTTCTTGCCGTGCTCATTTGCCCACTACGGCGGGCTATGCCGTGGTCAGTCGAACGAAAAATCACCCGCCCATCGATTCGGAAAGCCCTGCATGGTTTTCCGGTTCACCTCATCGAACGCAACTCCGTGAAATACGCAGGCTAGGGCCTTCGGGTAAAATCAGTGTTTTCATGAATTCAAATTACAAAGGCAAGCAATGCGATTGATTCTCTTGGGTGGGCCGGGGGCCGGCAAAGGCAC
>JANPNU010000214.1:0-12268 GCA_031427615.1 Burkholderiales bacterium | reverse complement strand
TACTGCCGCTGACGTTGCCGAGCTAGCGTTGGAACCGTTTTACGTACAAATTAAAGTCGAGCAGAAGCGGAAACGCGACGACGGGGCGCAGCCATTTCTGCATCTCGGTCGAGTTCTCGTTGACGCTTAATCAGCTTGTTTTTTATGCGATTGGACTTCAGCGGCGACAGGTACTCAACAAATACGTGGCCGTCCAAATGATCAAGTTCATGCTGGATACAAACGGCCAGCAAACCAGAGGCATTTATTGTAAATCGCTGGCCATCACGGTCTAGAGCGGTCACCATCACGGTTTCAGCACGCTCAACCTTGTCGTAAAAGCCGGGCACGGATAAACAGCCTTCTTCATTAATCGCGGTCCCCTCCTTGCGAATAATTTCCGGATTAATAAATACACGAAGTTGGTTCTTCTCTTCCGTGACGTCAATAACCATCAGGCGCTTTAATTCGCCGACTTGTGTTGCAGCCAAGCCAATTCCCGGTGCAGCGTACATTGTTTCGGCCATATCATCAACTAACTTCTTGATTTTATTGTCAATAATCTTGACCGGCTCGGCAATGCGTTGCAGCAGGGGGTCGGGGTAACAGAGGACGTCCAAAATAGCCATAATTGCTTGCGAATTGAATAAATTAGGTGCAGAATCTTAATGTGATACATTAAGTTTGCGTCGAGTTGCTCACGTTCAAGTGTAGTTGAAGTCGTCGATTAAGGCAAATTTGATTGTGAGCCGACACTAACACCGCCAAACTAAAAACGACTGATTTTGCATTGATTGCCAAGGGCACAATGGCGCTCAGGCGACTAAAAATCCTCGCGAGGGTAAGACAGGTCATGAAAAAATTCCCGGCAATTCTTCCATTTGGCATCGGGCTGGGCATTTTGGTTGGTTCAGCGGTAGTCGCAGAAACTCCAACAAGCGCGCCCTTAGCGGCGCAAAATTTATCGGCTGCCACTGGGACGAATGCGGCGGCCAAAGCCGGGGGAAACTCGTTATTGCTGAACAATGACGCGCCAACCATGTATACCGTGGTTAAGGGCGACACGCTTTGGGATATTTCTGGAAAATTTCTGAAAGAACCTTGGCGCTGGCCCGAGATTTGGAACATGAATCGTGACCAAATCAAGAACCCCCATTTGATTTACCCGGGGGACGTGGTCAAGTTGTCGTTTGACGGATCAGGGCGGCCCATGTTGTCTATTGCTAGTCGCTCGGACACGCAAAGTGACGCTACCATCAAATTGTCACCGCGCATCCGTACCGAAGCATTTAGCGAGGCCATCCCATCCATTCCGGCACGCGTAATTGGCCCGTTTTTGTCTGCGCCATTGGTGGTAGATGAAGGTGGCCTCAATACGGCGCCGCGAATTATTGCCTCAGAAGAGAGCCGTGTAATTGTTGGCACCGGCAATATTATCTACGCTCTTGGAATCAAACTTGGGCAGGGCGCACAATGGCAGATTTACCGACCCGGAAAAGTATTAAAGGATCCTGTAAGCAATGAAATTTTAGGGTATGAAGCCCAATATCTTGGTGACGCCAGGGTTACCCTGTTTGGTGAAGGCAATACCACGCCAACCACCCTTGAAATAACCAAGGCGACCCAGGAAATTAATCGCGGTGACCGCTTAATGTCCGTTGGCGACGCCACATTGCCGCAATACAGCCCGCGGTCGCCGGAAAAACAACTGAAAGGCTCGGTTGTGTCGGTGGTCGGTGGCGTCACCGAGACTGCGCAGTATTCAGTCGTGGTGGTAAATCTGGGTCGTCGCGACGGAATCGAAATCGGCCATGTGTTGGCGGTTCAGCGGGGTGGTGAAGTAGTTGCAACCAACACCGGGGAAGACGAGTCGCGCCATTCGTTTAAATCGCTCATTCCCGCCGCCTGGCGAGGCGACAAGGACGGGATTCCGCCTGAAGTAAAACTGCCGGAAGAACGTAACGGCTTGACGGTTGCGTTTCGGGTTTTTGATCGGGTGTCGTACGTGTTGGTGATGTCCGCAAAGCGCCCAGTAAAAGTTGGCGATATCGTTCAAACTCCATAGCAATTTGTTTGTTGTTCCCAGGTAAACGCGCGACATTGTTCGCGCGTTTGTCGTTTTGGCACCCGCTATCCTTCATCAAAACAAATTTCCCGACCAATATGCCAATGCCCCCATCAGGGCTCGACCCCGTCTCATGGTTGTCGCTGGACTTGATTCCAACGCTTGGTGCGGAGGGCATTCGTAAATTAATGCGAGCGTTCGGCGCACCGGCAAGAGTACTGGCTGAAACCCACGGCGCACTCGCGCGGGTGGTTGGCACTAAAACTGCCGCCGCTATTGCCGCCGGACCCGACGCAGAAAAACTTGCGCTTTCAATGAAATGGCTTGCGCAGGAGAACAATCATATTGTGACCTTGGCCGATGAGGACTACCCGCCTGCTTTGTTGGAAATTTCCGACCCCCCGCCATTGCTTTTTCTCAAAGGGAAACGGAACTTGCTTGGCCACGCGGCCATCGCAGTTGTCGGCAGTCGTAACGCGACGCCCGGGGGAAAGCAAAATGCGGAAGCGTTTTCGCGCAGCCTATCGGATGCGGGGCTCGCTATTGTTTCCGGGCTGGCCCTGGGAATTGACTCCGCCGCCCACCGCGGCGGTTTGGATGGCGCGTCATCGACCATTGCCGTTGTGGGGACAGGCCTTGATCTCGTCTATCCAGCCCGAAATAAAATGCTTGCTCAGGAAATTTCACAAAGCGGCTTGATCATCTCTGAATTTTCACTTGGCACCCCGGCGATTGCCGCCAATTTTCCGCGTCGAAATCGGATTATCAGTGGCCTTTCGCGTGGAGTTGTTGTGGTTGAGGCCGCACTTGCATCGGGATCATTGATAACCGCCCGTCAGGCGGCCGAGCAGGGGCGTGACGTATTTGCCATACCTGGTTCAATTCACTCGCCGTTTTCAAAGGGAACACATCAACTCATCAAGCAAGGGGCAAAGCTGGTTGATGAGGCAAATGATATCTTGACGGAGCTCCGGCTGCCAATCGCCCAGATAAACCACCCATCGGTGGTGGAAAATAATCCCCCGACGGGCGAAGACCCAATACTGGTGGCCATGGGTTACGACATTGTTTCAACAGATGAGCTCGCGTCGAGGGTTGGCATCGAAATTCACCTGCTGGTAGCGAGACTGACAGAATTTGAGCTGCGCGGGCAAATAGCGCAAATGGCCGGTGGTAAGTACCAACGTTTATCGTAATCGGTAGAGTAATCAAATTATTGTTGCCGTTATCAACCGCTTGCGCTGGTGGAAATAAATTATTTCTCTTGCCTTTGCCGACGTTCCGCGCCATCATGTGCGCCCCCACGTTGCGGCTGTGATGGCCGTAACGTACGCGTGAATCAACCAAAGAAAGTACCAACGCATGTCAAAAAGTCTCATCATCGCCGAGAAGCCATCTGTTGCCAACGATATCGCCAAAGCGCTCGGTGGCTTTACCAAGCACGCTGAGTATTTTGAGAGTGACAATTTTGTTCTCTCCTCCGCGGTCGGCCATTTGGTTGAGATTGCGATGCCGGAAGAAGAAGAAGTAAAGCGCGGCAAATGGACTTTTGCGCACCTGCCTGCAATCCCGTCCTATTTCGCACTTCGCCCGATTGAAAAAACCGAATCGCGCTTGAAGGTGTTGCTCAAACTCATTAAACGAAAAGACATCAGCGCGTTGATCAACGCCTGTGACGCGGGGCGCGAGGGCGAGCTGATTTTCCGCTACATCGTGCAGTATGCAAAAGCCAAGCAACCTAGCAAACGATTGTGGTTGCAATCGATGACCCAGTCGGCCATTCGCGAGGGATTCAAGGGCCTGTTATCCGGCGAGGCAATGAAGGGTCTGTCTGATGCGGCTGTATGTCGTTCCGAGTCTGATTGGTTGGTTGGCATCAACGGCACACGCGCCATGAGTGCATTTAATTCCAAGTCGGGCGGTTTTCAGCTCACCACGGTGGGCCGCGTTCAAACACCCACCCTGGCCATCATGGTTGAGCGCGAAGAGCGCATCAAAGCATTTAAGCCGCGCGATTATTGGGAAGTACACGCCAATTTTTCTGCCAGTGGTGGCGACTACCAAGGTCGCTGGTTTGACGAAAAGTTCAAAAAATCTGACGAAGACGAACACCTCAAGGCTGAGCGAATCTGGGACGAAAAAAAAGCCCGCGCATTGGTCACAAAATGTCTGGGCAAGTCCGGCATTGTTGAAGAAGAATCAAAAACGACCACCCAAGCATCGCCGTTGTTGTTTGACCTGACGTCACTACAACGAGAGGCAAATTCCCGATTCGGTTTTTCGGCAAAAACAACATTGGGGTTGGCGCAGGCCCTGTATGAAAAACATAAGGTGTTAACCTATCCGCGAACCGATGCGCGCGCGTTACCAGAGGACTATATCGACACAGTCAAGCAGACCATGGAAATGTTGAAGGATGGGGAATATAACGTCGCCGCGAAAAAAGTGCTCGACAGCGGTTGGGTCAAGCCAAACAAACGGATTTTTGACAACACAAAAATTTCCGACCACTTTGCGATCATCCCGACGTTACAAGCGCCCAAGGCGCTGAATGAAATTGAACAAAAATTGTATGACTTTGTGGTGAAACGTTTTCTAGCCGTGTTTTACCCGTCGGCAGAATTTTTGCAGACCACACGAATCACGCGCGTTGAAAACGAGGCATTTAAGTCAGAGGGCAAGGTATTGGTCAATGCCGGTTGGCTCGCAGTTTATGGACGTGATGTTGAAAGCGACACGGCCTCGACCAATCTTTCGGCGGTCAAGGCAGGTGAAAAGGTCAAAGCAGAAACAGTCGATGTTAAGGCCACCACAACCAAGCCGCCGGCGCGATATTCTGAGGCAACCCTGTTGTCGGCGATGGAAGGTGCCGGCAAGGCCATTGATGATGAAGAGCTGCGTGCGGCCATGAAAGAAAAGGGTCTGGGTACGCCGGCGACCCGCGCCGCGATCATTGAAGGATTGTTATACGAAAAGTACATCCACCGGGAAGGTCGTGAGTTAATCCCCACCGCCAAAGCGTCGTCATTGATGATTGCCTTGCATGGCTTGGGGATACCCGAACTTTATTCACCGGAGCTGACAGCCGAATGGGAGCAAAAGCTCGCATTGATGCAGCAGGGCAAGATGTCGCGCGAAACATTCATGGCTGAAATTGTCGATATGACCGAGCACATTGTCGGTCAGGCGAAAAATTTCGAACACGATACCATCCCCGGCGACTTTGGTGCATTGACCGTGCCGTGTCCAAAATGTGGCGGTGAAATCCACGAGAACTACAAACGATTTCAATGTCTGAAATGTGAGTTTGGTTTTTGGAAAATTTTGGCAGGCCGTCAACTAGAAGCCGCAGAAGCAGAAATATTAATCGAGAAAAAAGACATCGGCCCACTTGATGGATTCCGTAGTCGCCAGGGACGCGCGTTTTCGGCCAATCTGATTCTAAATAAAGATTTCGCCATTGAGTTCTCCTGGGGGGACGGCGCGAATGACGATGAGGTTGTTGATTTCACCGGTATGGAAAAAGTAGGTCCATGTCCGAAGTGCCAAGCCAATGTTTATGAAATGCCGAATGCTTATTCATGCGAAAAGGCGGTTGGTGCCGGTCGCACCTGCGATTTCCGCTCGGGACGGACCATTTTGAAGCGTGCCATTGCACGCGAGGAAATGGTTGAACTGCTGGAAAAAGGCAAGACACCCCTGTTGGAAAAATTCATCAGCAAAAAAGGGCGCCCGTTTTCGGCCTTTCTGGTGAAGCAGTCTGACGGCAAAATTGGTTTTGAATTTGAAGAGCGGGATCCAAAAACTGCAAAAGGTAAAGCCGCCAAGGCAGCCAAGGCTGCCAAGGATTCGGCAAGTGCGTTGCGTGTTCTGGGCAATCATCCGGATGACGGTGCGCCGATCAGCATTTTTTCGGGACGGTATGGCCCATACGTAAAACACGGCGACACCAATGCAACAATTCAGGATAAGGACAAGGTCGACTTCCTGACATTGGACGAAGCCTTGGAGTTGTTGGCAGAAAAGACCGGGTTTGCCAAACCAAAAAAGACGGCAAAAGCAGTAAAACGCAAACCCGTCGGCAAAAAAGTGGACGCGGTGGACGACGTGGAAAAGGCTGAAAAGCCCGCACCAAAAAAAACCGTGAAGGCGAAGGCTGCCGTTGGCAAGCGTAAAGCGAAGTAAATAGCGCAAAGGCAAAGGCAAAGTCATGCGCTTATTTCGATTTTTGAAAATTAGCACGGTTGTTGTCCGCTTCGGTCTCGATGAATTCCTTCCGGCCGGATTGGCGCGCTCAATCATCAAGGGAGTCTTTTTTTGGCGAACTTTTGCCGAGCCGCGTGCCGTGCGGTTACGATGCGCGTTGGAATCGTTGGGGCCGATCTTTGTCAAATTTGGCCAGCTACTTTCAACCCGACCAGATTTGGTGCCGGCGGATATCGCCGCCGAATTGGCGCGCTTGCAAGATCGTGTGCCGCCATTCGGCGAGGACGGTATTTTGCTCATGCTCGGTCGCGCCTTTGACAACAAAACAGGCGGAACCTGGCGGGATATTTTTTCAAAATTTGAAATGCAACCGGTCGCTTCCGCGTCAATCGCGCAGGTGCATTTTGCAACGCTGGCATCCGGCAAATTGGCCGGGCGCGAGGTGGCCGTAAAAATTTTGCGGCCAGACATTCATCACGTAATAGGCAAAGACATCGGCCTCCTGTATGTGGTCGCAGACTTGATTGTGGCTGTTTTTGATGACGGTGAACGGCTCAGGCCAAGAGAAGTGATCGCCGAATTCGACAAGTCGATTCACGATGAACTGGATCTGGTTCGAGAAGCGGCGAATGCCTCAACGTTGCGCCGAAATTTTGCCGACGGCCAATTGTTGTACGTTCCGGAGGTGTTCTTTGACTTCACCACACGCGAGGTGATGGTGATGGAGAAAATAGACGCGATTCAGGTGAATGATCTCGCGCAACTGGCGGCAAACAATATTGACCTCGCCCGCCTCGCGACAGACGGGGTGAAAATATTTTTCACCCAGGTTTTTCGCGACGGGTTCTTTCACGCAGACATGCACCCGGGCAATATTTTTGTCGGTCGCAATGGCATTTATTCCGGTGTTGATTTCGGCATTATGGGAACGTTATCGGATGAGGATAAAAATTACCTGGCTCGCAACTTTGCGGCCTTTTTTGAGCGCGATTACAAAGCCGTTGCCGTCGCGCACATCGAGGCGGGTTGGGTGCCGAGACACACGCGGGTAGACGAGTTCGAGGCGGCCATTCGCAGTGTCTGTGAGCCAATATTTGATAAACCATTAAACGAAATTTATTTTGGCAATGTGTTGTTGCGCTTGTTTGAGGTGTCGCGACGATTCAAAATGGAAATTCAGCCGCAATTGGTTCTGTTGCAAAAGACATTGTTGCAAGTCGAAGGTCTGGGTCGCCAGCTTTACCCACAACTTGACCTGCGGCCGGTCGCCCAACCGATTCTGAAAAAGTGGATGGATGAACAAATTGGTTGGCGGGGTTTGGTGAGACAGTTGCGTAAAGAGGGACCATTATGGACGGCAACCTTGCCACAACTGCCAAGATTGGTGCATCGGGCGTTGGAAAACAATCCGTCGGAGCGTCTCGCCGCTATTGAGGCCGCCGTGGAGCGTGTTAATCGTACGCAACGCTTGCAGAGCGGCATATTGCTCAGCTTGCTTGTGCTATTAACGATTATCGCCGGCGGCTATCTATATTTGCTGTTGTTCTGGCAGGGCTAGCCGGCCAACGCATCAGGATTTAGAATGGCACCGCATGGACATTCCGCACGCACGCCAACTCTGCCCATCAACCCCTGACATTGCTCTAACAATTTCAATATGAATGCTCTGCTCATCTTTGTTGTGCTGTATTTGCTTGGCACACTCGCCATTGGTATGTACGCCGGAACACGCGTCAAATCGAGCGCGGACTTTGCTCTGGCCGGCCGTAGTTTGCCGCTCATCATGATTGTGACGACCACGTTTGCGACCTGGTTCGGCGCAGAAACGGTGCTTGGCATTTCCGCCAAATTTGTGCAGGGCGGACTAAAAAATGTGGTTGAAGATCCGTTTGGCGCCGCGTTTTGCTTGATTTTTGTTGGTATGTTTTTTGCGGCCAGATTGTACAAATTGACCTTGCTTACCATTGGCGACTATTTTCGCAAGCGATACGGAAAAGGCGTGGAAATTTTTTGTTCCCTGGCAATTATTTTTTCGTACCTGGGCTGGGTGGCCGCGCAGATCACCGCTTTGGGTCTGGTGTTCAATGTTGTTTCTGGCGGCGAAATCAGTGTTGAGACTGGCATGGTGATTGGCACCCTTGCAGTGGTGATTTATGTTGTTGTTGGCGGAATGTTGGCGATTGCATGGACAGACTTTATCCAAATGATCGTGTTGGTCATCGGTTTGTCGATTATCGCCATGATGGCGGGAAATCTTGCTGGTGGAGCGGATAAGGTTTATCAATTGGCAGCAACCAACGACTGGTTTCAATTTTTCCCGGAACCAAAGCTACATGATGTCGTTTTCTTTTTTGCCGCGGCCATTACCATGATGCTCGGATCGATTCCGCAGCAGGACATTTTTCAGAGAGTGATGTCGGCCAGAGACGCAAAAACGGCGTCACGTGGGGCAATTATTGGGGGGGCATCGTATTTAGCGTTTGCGTTTGTACCGATGTTTATCGTTGCCTGTGCGGTGTTAATCATGCCAGAAGAAACCAAACAAATGCTTGCCGACGACCCCCAACGAATTTTGCCGACGTTGATCATGACGCATATGCCATTCTGGGCGCAGGTATTATTTTTTGGCGCATTATTGTCTGCGATTAAATCCTGCGCATCGGCAACACTATTGGCACCGTCCACCAGTTTTGTCGAAAATATTTATAAAAATTTGCGCCCCGGTTTGACCGACCGCCAACGGCTGCGGGCGTTCCGTGTTGCCTTGGTCATTTTTACTTGCATTGTATTGACCTATGCCATTGTCATGAAAGGCACGCCAATTTACGAAATGGTTTCGTCGGCATACCAAGTGACATTGTGCGGCGCCTTTACACCGCTGGTGGCCGGATTATATTGGCGGCGCGCCAACAAGCATGGCGCGATGGCGTCGATTGTTCTGGGCATTACCACCTGGATATTTTTTCTGGTGACGCCGCTGGGTGCCGATTTCCCCGCACAGCTCGCGGGTTTGATCATGGCGGTACTGGGGATGGTTGGTGGTTCTCTGCTGACTCGTTCGCACGAGCACCAAGCTCATCCGGCACA
The DNA here is from genome assembly GCA_031427615.1 of Burkholderiales bacterium. Classification (GTDB taxonomy): domain Bacteria; phylum Pseudomonadota; class Gammaproteobacteria; order Burkholderiales; family Usitatibacteraceae; genus UKL13-2. Next base: position 2,931 of record JANPNU010000214.1, on the reverse strand, counting down.
CAATGCTTGATCAAACTCGAATCATGGACCCGTTGGATACAACAGGGTTAGGTCAAAAAACGGCACCTTGGGTGCCGTTTTTATTTGTGTCAGTTGATTAGTGATGATCATCTATCGGCTACTTTCGCCCTTTGCGCCATAAATTTAGCAATTCGTCACTTGTGTCTCGAAGCCGGTTTTCAGGAACTTTAACCTGTCTACATGGAAACCAAACAAGCGGGTGGTTGTTTGGTGTGGTAAAACTTTTTACAGGAGTCGCACATGAAAACTTTCTATGCCACAGCACCGTGGGTCGGATTGACTGGTTCAAATTTTGTCACGATTGCCTTGGTGGCGGGTTTTGTAATCGCACCGGAAACCCGTTATGCCGAATTTCGCACAAAGGAGACGCCATTTGCCGCAACGGGTAAATTTGCTGAAACAATTTCGGTGACTGCAACGCGATTGGTCTCCAATACACAGGCAAAGGCAACCAGCCATTGCGTGACCGCAACTTGTTAACGATCGTGAACGTAACCAAATGAAGGGCCTGTAGTTCTAATTAAATTTGCCGATAGTTAGGTGAGGCCCTTTACCGGCTGTCACTTTATTTTCACAATTGTTTGGCAAGATGTCGTCCATACAACTAATTCATTCGTTTAATTCGTTATGCGCCCCCTGCCTACAAAATCATGTTTAACCAACCAAAACATCGCTCTGCGAATGTTGGCATATATCCGCCAGCGCATGTCAGGACGGGTATTGGTATGGCTGGAAGGTGGCGACGTTGGCGCGCAATTGGCGGATGAGCCGGCGTCCGCGCCAGCCATCACCAGCACGGCTCGCCGTGTGGTGGCAATTTCTTCGTCGGGCCGGCAATCGGCAGGCCTATTTGGCAAGCCAGCCGACCTGTTTGGCAAGGGTCGAATGATCGTCGAGGCGAAGGTCGAGCGTGCGAACCTCGCCACTACCCGCCAGTCACGCCCCGGTTTTTCACAATCCACATCACACACCACGAATCGGGTTGTGATCATTCGATAGAGCGGGTCGCCAACGCTGGCGTGGCTGACAGGCAATTTTCCGCGCTTGGTCGCTTACCTTGCTGAAAACGCGTCCAAGCGCGGTATGCTGCGTCTATGAGATTTTTGACATCCATATTTCGGCGACTGCATTGGTATCAATTGTTGCTCATGGTTGCTTTAACAACCGTCGCCGCCGTGATTATCCTGCCCTATTTTTACGGGGGCTCAAATTGTGGCGCACCGTTGCCCGCGCAACCAACCGGCGGAATGGGCGGCGTGCCGCCATCAGTTGATTCCCGTGAAAATTGTCCGAGCTTGTTTGATCGGTTTTACGTGCTTTGGTTTCGGCTTTTGATTGTTGCGGTGGTAATTCTGATTACTACGGTGGTGGCTGAGACAATTTGGCGATCACGTCGCAAACCGTTGTTATCTTTTTTGCAAACACAATTGTTGGCGGTGGTGGTGGGCGCCTGTGCCGGTACGGTAATTTCTGGCTTGATCATCGGTCGGTCATTGCATCAAATGTTTACAGTCGAGCAGTAGTGTCCCAACGTTTTCACGCGAGATGTATATAAGTTAATGATTGTGTTGCGAAAAAAGATGATTTCCTCTGGTCTCGATTTGAACGTCGAGGCGCAAAATTTGAGTTTTTTGCGGGCACCCGCAGAAGGCTCCCATGCATCAAGGCATGCTCGTATTCGCACAGGTCATGGCCCATGTGCCGCTCACCACTTTCCGCCGCTGTGTGGCGACCCATCGGGGCGATCACAAAGTCCAGGAGTTCTCCTGCCTGGATCAGTTTTTTGCAATGGCCTTTGCGCAACTGACCGCACGCGAATCGTTGCGCGACATCGAAGTCAACTTGCGCGCACAATCGGCGCGGTTGTATCACATGGGCTTTCGTTGCAAGACGATTGCGCGCAACACGCTGGCCAATGCGAACGCGACCCGACCTTGGCGAATCTACGCCGATTTCGCGCAACACTTGATCGGCATTGCCCGGCCGCTGTATGCCGGCGAGCCGCTGGCCGTCGATCTGGACGCCACCGTTTATGCCTTCGATGCCACCACCATCGATCTGTGCCTGTCTGTTTATCCCTGGGCGCCGTTCCGTTCGGCCAAGGCCGCCATCAAGCTGCACACGCTGTTGGACTTGAGGGGGGCTATTCCCAGCTTTATTCACATCACGGACGGCAAGACCCACGAGGTCAATATCCTCGACGATTTGATCATCGAGCCGGGCGCATTCTACTTGCTCGACCGGGGCTATCTGGATTTCGCGCGACTGTTCGCCATTCATCAGGCGCAGGCTTTCTTCGTCACCCGCGCCAAGAGCAATACCCGGTTCAAGCGCCGCTATTCGCAGCCGGTGGATCGCGACAACAGCAACGTGCTCTGCGACCAGATCGGAACACTGACTGTCTTCTATTCGAACAAAGACTATCCGACCACGCTGCGGAGAGTCGTGGTCAGGGACGAGGATGGCAAGCGCATCGCTTTTCTGACCAACAACTTCGCGCTGGCACCCGAATTGATCGCGCAGTTGTACCGGCAGCGATGGCAGGTCGAACTGTTCTTCAAATGGATCAAGCAGCATCTGCGCATCAAGGCATTTCTCGGCACCAGCGAGAACGCCGTGAAGACGCAAATCTGGATCGCTGTTTGCACATACGTCCTGATTGCCATCATCAAAAAGCGCCTTAAGCTGTCGCATAGTCTCTATGAAATCCTACAAATCCTGAGTTTGACAATGTTTGAAACAACCCCAATAAATCAACTGCTTGAACCAAACTCAACCGATTTACAACCACCGCCGATGTCATTTCAGGGCGTTCTACTCTGAAAAACGTTGGGACACTACTGATCTGCTGTATCAGGTTGATTTTCCAATCTCGCCGCCATTTTTTTATGGTGCGTTCACGCGAACGTG
>JANPNU010000213.1:0-3509 GCA_031427615.1 Burkholderiales bacterium | reverse complement strand
CTTATCGCAACCGTTGGGCGCACGACAAGGTGGTGCGCTCAACTCATGGTGTGAATTGCACCGGATCGTGCTCGTGGAAGGTGTATGTCAAGGGCGGGATCGTGACATGGGAAACCCAGCAGACGGATTATCCGCGCACCCGTTGGGACATGCCCAATCACGAGCCGCGCGGTTGTGCGCGCGGCGCCAGCTACAGTTGGTATTTGTATAGCGCCAATCGCGTGAAATACCCGTTGGTGCGTGGGCGCTTGTTGAAAAGTTGGCGTGAGGCGCGCATAACGCTGGGGCCCGTTGAGGCATGGGCGTCGATTGTGGAGTCAGACACCAAGCGCCGTGATTATCAGGCGATTCGCGGCCTCGGTGGATTTGTGCGATCGGGCTGGGATGAAGTGAATGAAATGGTGGCGGCAGCCAATGTGTACACCATCAAAAAACATGGTGCCGATCGCATCATTGGTTTTTCGCCGATACCGGCGATGTCAATGGTGAGTTATGCCGCCGGCAGTCGTTACATGAGCTTGATCGGTGGTGTATCGATGAGCTTTTATGATTGGTACTGTGATCTGCCACCATCCAGCCCGCAAGTATGGGGTGAGCAGACCGATGTGCCGGAATCGGCCGATTGGTACAACTCGACATTCATCATCGCGTGGGGATCGAATGTTCCACAGACACGTACGCCGGACGCACACTTTTTTACCGAGGTGCGTTACAAGGGAGCCAAAACGGTTGCCATCACGCCGGACTATTCTGAGGTCGCAAAATTATCAGACCTGTGGTTGCATCCCAAACAGGGCACTGACGCGGCCGTGGCAATGGCGATGGGTCATGTGATCCTCAAGGAATTTTATTTCCCGGACGGCGGCAAAAAACCGAGCGCCTATTTTGATAATTACGCGCGTCGTTTCACCGATTTGCCGATGCTGGTGATGCTCAAACCGCACACCACGGCAAGCGGCGAAAAAATGATGGTGCCGGACCGGTATTTGCGTGCATCGGACTTCAATGGCCAACTTGGGCAGACCAACAATCCGGAATGGAAAACGGTTGCGTTTGACGAAAGTGGCAAGGCAGTGTTGCCCAATGGGGCCATTGGTTTTCGATGGGGGCCGGATGGCCGCGCCGATGCGGGACAATGGAATCTCGAGGCCAAGGAAGCGCGCAACGGCGAGGCGGTCAAGCTGCGTTTGTCGATGCTCGAAGCGGCCGAGGGCGATCGGGAGGTCGTGCAAGTTGGTTTTCCCTATTTTGGCGGCATTGAGACGGCGCATTTCACCAATAATCCCGCTGCGGATGTGTTGATCCGTTCGGTGCCGGCTCACACGCTGTTGCTCGGTAAAAACGGTGAAAAACGCGAAGCACTGGTTTGTACCGTATTTGATTTGCTGGCGGCCAACTACGGGGTGCCACGCGGCTTGCCGGGAGAAAATGCCGCAAAAAGTTTTGACGACAATGTGCCTTATACACCGGCATGGCAGGAGCAGATCACCGGTGTGCCGCGTGACCAGATTATCACCGTCGCGCGCCAGTTTGCCGATAACGCCGACAAGACCGAAGGCAAGTCGATGATCATTATTGGTGCCGCGATGAACCACTGGTACCACAGCGACATGAACTATCGTGGTGTCATCAACATGCTGATGTTGTGCGGTTGCATCGGCAAAAGCGGTGGTGGTTGGGCGCACTATGTTGGCCAGGAAAAATTGCGTCCGCAGACCGGCTGGGTACCGCTCGCGTTCGCCACCGACTGGGTGCGGCCACCGCGGCAGATGAACTCAACCAGTTTTTTCTATGCACATACCGATCAGTGGCGTTACGAAAAACTCGGCGTCGAAGAGGTGTTGTCTCCATTGGCCGATAAAGAGCGCTTTGGCGGCAGCATGATTGATTACAACGTGCGGGCCGAGCGCATGGGCTGGTTGCCGTCGGCCCCACAATTACAGACCAACCCGATGAAAGTGGTCAGAGATGCCAAGGCGGCGGGGATGGATGCCAAGGAATACACGGTCAAGGCGCTGAAAGACGGCTCATTAAAAATGAGCTGTGAGGATCCGGATCATCCAAATAACTGGCCGCGCAATATGTTTGTCTGGCGTTCAAATATTCTTGGTTCGTCCGGCAAAGGTCACGAATATTTTCTCAAGCACCTGCTCGGCACCAGCAACGGTGTGCAGGGCAAGGACTTGGGACATGATGACGCCAAACCAACTGAAGTCATCTGGCACGATAAAGCGCCGGAGGGCAAGCTTGATTTGGTGGTGACGCTCGATTTTCGGATGAGCACCACCTGTTTGTATTCGGACATCGTGTTGCCAACCGCGACCTGGTACGAAAAAAACGATCTCAATACCAGCGATATGCACCCGTTTATTCATCCACTTTCAACGGCCGTCGATCCAGCTTGGCAATCACGCAGTGACTGGGAAATTTACAAGGGGTTTGCCAAGAAATTCAGTGAGGTCTGTGTTGGACATCTTGGTGTCGAGCAGGAAATAGTGCTCACGCCGATCATGCACGATACACCTGGTGAATTGGCGCAGCCGTTTGATGTCAAAGAATGGAAGCGCGGTGAGGTTGAACTGATTCCTGGTAAGACCGCGCCACAGATGACGCTGGTCGAGCGCGACTATCCAAATACGTTCAAGAAATTTACGGCGCTCGGTCCGCTGTTAAACAAATTGGGTAACGGCGGCAAGGGCATTGGCTGGAATACCGACGTGGAGGTAAAACAACTGGCGGAACTCAATGGCGCGGTGCGTGGCGAAGGTGTGTCACAAGGCATGCCAAAAATTGAAACCGACATTGATGCATGCGAAGTTATTTTGCAGCTGGCCCCTGAGACCAACGGTCATGTTGCGGTCAAGGCATGGCAGGCGCTGGGCAAACAAACGGGCCTCGACCATACGCATTTGGCGATTCATCGTGAAGACGAGAAAATTCGTTTTCGCGACATCCAGGCGCAGCCCCGCAAAATCATCAGCTCACCAACATGGAGTGGCATTGAATCGGAAAAGGTGTCGTATAACGCCGGTTACACCAATGTGCATGAGTACATTCCGTGGCGCACCCTGACCGGGCGTCAGCAGTTCTACCAGGACCATCCGTGGATGCTGGCCTTTGGCGAGGGACTGGCCAGCTATCGTCCGCCAGTCAACCTGAAGGCGACGGCCGGCGTGCACGGCATCCGTTCCAACGGCAATGCCGAAATCCTGCTGAACTTCATCACGCCGCACCAGAAGTGGGGCATTCACTCGACCTACACCGACAACCTGTTGATGCTTACCCTGAGCCGGGGCGGCCCGATCATGTGGCTCAGCGAAGACGATGCCAAGCTGATCGGCGTGGAGGACAACGACTGGATCGAGGCCTACAACGTCAACGGTGCGATTTCGGCGCGGGCGGTCGTCAGCCAGCGGGTCAAGCCCGGCATGGTGATGATGAGATGTCATGTCCATGCTCGACCGGCCAATTTCTGAGTTTGAAGGTCCGGCGGACGGGGTGCGCATTCC
>JANPNU010000212.1:0-4394 GCA_031427615.1 Burkholderiales bacterium | reverse complement strand
TGTTCCAGACCGTTTCCAGCGGTCAACTGCGGTTTCCAGGATGATTGGTTATAACGTACCCCACACCCTGTTCCCCGCCGGATATCACTGCGACCCCAAACAACCGCTGCTGTTTGCCGCGCTCGCCGCCTGATCGTCGTCACACAATCTATTGAATGTGATGCGAAGAACCCCGTCATTCCGACAGAGTGCGCATTTGCTTTTTGCGCGACGAGGAATCTTCCCAATGCCGAACGCCCAACGCCGAACGTCCAACGCCCAACGCCAAACGCAATATCGCCCCGCGCCTTATTCAATTTCACACCATGCCGCCGGATGATATTTCTCACAAAAATCCGTTCGGAATGACAAAACGAGAGTGGCAAATAATAATCCGGCGGATTCCAGCGCCCGCCACCATCAAATGAACGATGTGTCACCTGCGTGAAGCTAAACTCTCAGGTCATTTACGTCACCAGCACCGCCGCCAACCCCAGCAACAACCCCATGCTGACAATGTCAGTCGAGGTGGTCAGAAAAATACTCGAGGCGGTGGCCGGATCGGCACCAAATCGTTTGAGGGTGAGCGGCACAATCGCGCCGGAAATTCCGCTGACCGTGCAGGCACCGACCATCGCCAAAAATGTCACCAATGCGAGCATCAGCGCATGCGGTGAATGTTGCGCCGACATGGTGACCCACATGGCCGTGGCGGTAACAATACCGATGGGCACACCGTTCATTGAACCGAGCATGCCTTCTTTGAATACCAGCCGTTTGCCATCGCCGGGTTTAATTTCACCGAGCGTGATACCGCGCAGCGTCACCGCCATCGCCTGACAACCAGTGTTGCCGGACTGTCCGGCGAGCACCGGCAAAAAAGCGGCGAGGATGACAAATTTGTCGATGGTGCCCTGAAACATGGCGACCACTCCACCGGCCAAAAATGCCGTCAGCAAATTGAGCTGCAACCACGGGTGGCGAAATTTAAAACTTTGCATCATCGGTGTCGACAATCGTTCTTCCTTATCCACACCGACCATGCTACCGGCCTGCGCAGTAATCTCGAATGCCTCCGATTCAAAAATGGTTTGGCCACGCACCAGGCCAAGTAATTTACCGAAATCATCACACACCGGATACACCGGGTAGTGACGATTCAATGTCAATCGCATGGCATCGGAAATTTTGTATCCCGGCCGCAGCGCAAACACATTCGTTAGCATGACGTCACTGAGTAATTTGTCATTTTCAGCAAACAACAAATCGCGCATCGTGACAATGCCGAGCAATTTGCCGGCCGGATCGGTCACGTATCCATAGGTGATAAACGCCGACTTGAGCAACGCACGCAAGGATTCGATCACCTCGCCGATCACCGCCTCCGGCGCAAACACCCCATACGCATGTTCCATCAACCGACCGACCTCGCCGTGCTCAAAGGTTTGATTACACGCCCATTGCCGCACGATTTCCGGTGGGGTCACCGCAACAATGGCGTGATGTTGCAGCGCCGGCATCGCCATCAGGATGTCTTGTGCAAAGGCGGGGTTCAGTGCGGCCAGCAAGTCATAGGCGATGGCGGGCTCAATTTCGCTGAGCACTTTGGCCGCTTCGGAAGCGGGGCGCGCCTTGAGTTCTTCGATCTGCTGAATTTTTTCATTCATCATCGCACCCTATCCTTTGTGAGATTCCTACAGACCCATTGTTGGCGCTTCAGTTCATGGTGCCAGCGAAAGTGCGTTGTTACTGCGCTGATGCTACCAGTATCGCCGTCACATCCATAGCCCTCCCATCCCCAACTCAGGGGTGGGGTGGGGTGGGCAGGACAGCATGAATGGCTAGCCTGCATATTTCACGGGGTTGCGTTCGATGAGGTGAAGCGGGTAATTCGCGGCGCGTGCGCCGCGCCCGCTGAACCGGCAAGCCATGCAGGGCTTGCCGAGTCGATGGGCGGGTGATTATTCGTTCGACTGACCACTGCATCGCCCGCCGGAGTGGGCAAATGAGCACGGCAAGAGACCAAAAAAGCGCATGTTCAGCGGCCTGCTATCGAGCGCAAAGACCCCCCCCTGTTCAATAAAAACCAATTTGGATATGCAAAGTGCGCTGAAATTTCACGGGCAAGGCGCTAAGCGGAGCGGGGCCGATCCGTGAAATATGCAGGCTAGATGCCCGCATCAAACATTTGATCGGTTACGCGGCCGGAACCAGCGGCTTCGTCAGCTTCACCAAATGCAAGGGCATGCGTATTCTGTGCGGCTCTGGAAAATCCATCACATCAAATTGGACAAAACCGAGCCTGGCGTAAAACGGAAACAGGTTTTCACGAACATTGATGACGGTCAAATCGAGAACTCGGCTGCCGGCATCCCGACAAAAATTTTCCCCTGCCGTCACCAGCAAGCGCGACAATCCGCGCCCCTGCGCGTCCGGGTCCACCGCCAACATGCCCAAATAGCCGCGGCCATTGGCATTTGAAACAAACACCGACGCAATCAATCGTGGTCGCTGCGCTTTTTCAGTCGGATCATCCACCACCAAAAAACAGCCGATTTTGCACCGGGCGCGAATATCAGCCTCATCGGTACGCTCACCCATGACACAAAACGCCTCGGCAAGATAGGCGCGATTAATAACCGCAACCAGTTGGGCGACGTCCGCGTCGCTGGCAGTACGAATAGTGTATTGCGAGGCGCGGATGGAGGCGGGTGGCATAACCGTTCTTTATGTCAGGAAATGTTGATGTCGAGGCGGCGGGCGAGTAAATCTGCGCCGAACAACACGGAAAGCGGTCGTCAAATTGGGAACGTCTAAAAACCAGCCCTTTACCGGCGCAGGCCGGTCGCCAATTTTTAGATGCCATTGAACCCGCCACAAAAATTGTGACCCCTGCCTACGCAGGGGCGGGGGTTTTTGGGGGGGGTAGAAGTTCCCAACTGTAAAACTCATCTATTGGCGGGTATTTTGACAGCTTAATGCCGGAAAGACCGCAAAAATAGGCGCGTTTTGAATTTAAACACGGCCTTGCGCTTGTCCTTAAATGGGACGTCAGACAGGGACAAGGCTGCTATATTCGTCCACTGACTGGCTCTTGGAGCGGCGATGAAATCGGCAATGATCGTGATGGCTGCGTTGACGGCGGCAACACTTGTTGTGTTGGGTTTGGGCTATCTCGGCTATCAATACTGGCCTTATTTCGCCGCGCAATTTGGGCCGACTATTGCGGTTGATTCCGCTGCGCGTGCCCATGCTGCCGAGCGCAAACTGCGGGTTGCCAAGGATGCGTATGCCAGATGGGTGGCGCTGGGTGATGCGGCACTGTGGAAATCAACCCAACCAAACACCGACGAAGCCGCCAGACTGGCCGCCGAAATGCTATTGTTGGCCGAGCACTACAAAACGGACTGGAATGATGGCAACGCCATACACAAGGCCAACTCCGCACTCGGTCGTATCGCCTTGCGCAACGGCGATCTGACATTGGCGCGCCGTTATTTGCTGGCCTCGACCGATTCAATGGGTTCACCACAAATGAATTCGTTCGGCCCCAATATGAGCTTTGCCGACGAGATGCTCAAGGCTGGCGAAAAAGAAGCGGTGCTGTCGTACCTGCGCCGCTGCCGCCGTTTCTGGGAAATGGGCCACAATCATTTGGACGCTTGGGAATCATTGATCCGCAAGGATATTCATCCGGCTTTTGGTGCCAATTTGTTGTACTAAGAATCGCGGCGTTCAACAGCACTCGACCGCCCATGTTATCGTATGGTCATCGTGCGCCACGCCTTGCCACAATCCGCCTGCCGCGCCGCGCCAAATTCACTCACGATTTCCTCCATCGCCCTTCCCTAAGGATTTCCCATGCCCGGCTTACTCCCCAACGTTGACCCCGATGGCCTGCTCGAATTTTCAGTGGTCTATACCGATCGCTCGTTGAATCATATGTCGAAGCGTTTTCAAGGCGTGATGCAGGATATTTCGCGCATGCTCAAAAGCGTTTATCACGCCCGCTCGGCGGTGCTGGTGCCCGGCAGTGGCACGTTTGGTATGGAAGCGGTCACGCGGCAATTTGCCACCGGCAAAAAAACATTGGTGATTCGCAACGGCTGGTTTAGTTATCGCTGGACACAAATTTTTGACATGGGCCAAATCCCGGCATCGTCGAGTGTGCTCAAGGCGCGCCGCATTGGGTCGGGCCCACAGGCACCTTGGGCACCGGCACCGATTGATGAAGTGGTCGCGACTATCGCTGCCGAACGTCCCGATGTGGTGTTTGCACCGCACGTTGAAACCGCCGCCGGTTTAATGCTGCCGGACCACTACCTTCGCGCGGTTGCTGATGCCGTGCATGCGGTGGGTGGATTGTTTGTGCTGGACTGTATTGCCTCCGGCGCAATGTGGGTGGACATGCAGGC
>JANPNU010000211.1:0-3298 GCA_031427615.1 Burkholderiales bacterium | reverse complement strand
GGAGGTGCCCGCCAATGCCTCAACCGCCTCAGGGTTGGCGCGCATCGTGCTCAATCGGCAAAACCTGACCCTCAATGGCACCCTTACCACCAGCGGCATGGCCACCACCGCCGCGCATATTCATACCGCAAATTTTGGCAGCAACGGCGGCGTCACGTTTGGCTTCACACAAACGCTGCCGGGCGGCAGTGTCTGGGCGATGGCACCCACCGTGATCAGCACCGCCCAGCTGCAGTCCTTAATATTTGGCGATATGTATATGAACGCACACAGCGCAACATTTCCGGGCGGCGAAGTGCGTGGCCAGATCGGCAACGTGATTCGTACCGGCAATCTGAGCGGGACGCAGGAAGTGCCGGCCAATACCTCTACCGCAAGCGGGCGTGGCACCGGCCAATTTGATCCGGTCACACTGGCGGCCTCGTTTACGGTGACCTCGAGCGTGGTCAGTCCGACTGCAGCCCATATTCACACGGCTCCCGCCGGGTCAAATGGGGGTGTGACGGTTGGCTTTACGCAGACTAGCCCGGGCACCTGGACGTCGGCGGCGACCGCCACCCTCACCGCTGCCCAGGCCGCCACTTTTGCTGCGGGCGGCATGTATTACAACGTGCATAGTGCGGCCTTTCCAGGCGGGGAAGTGCGCGCGCAGGCCGTCGGCCGCGATTGACCGCGCGAAACAGCGGTTGAATCAACCGCGTATTGGTGGCGTCGCGACTTGGCGTTTCATTATTCCAAGTCGCGACGTGCGCTGTTTCCCGGTCACAATTCGTGGTCGATTTGGCGCGCTTCAGGCACAATTTTCCGCACTATTGAGCCAACGCAACTTTTTTTAAATCAATGCGTTTGCCGCCCGTGATAGAGTCCACACGCACTAAATATCATGGTGAAAATATTCGGCTTGCCATTATCTGCGGCACCCATCCACAGTTAGGCAGACGCACACGTGTTGTCTCCCATCGTCATATTACCAATCCATTGTTTGCCAGACCTCCGCGCGCGTCGCGCGCAACCAAGGAACGAACATGTTTACTAAACTCGTCATCGGACGATTACATCATCAACGCAGCGAAGCATTAATTCGCATCCTGCCCGCACAATTGATCAGCACTCTGGTTGCGACCATGGCGGGAGTCATGTTTGGTTTTGCTTTGCCTGCCTCCGCCCAGGTCAGCAGCAATCGAATCGAAGGATTGCGTGATCAAACACCACGTTGGCATGTGCTGACCGGCGCAAAAATTGTTGTTGCCCCCGGCAAGGTGATCGAACGTGGCACCTTGGTGATGCGGGATGGTCGCATTGTGGCTGTCGGTGCCGAGGTGCCGGTGCCCGTCGGCGCGCGGGTGTGGAAACTCGATGGGCAAATTGTTTATGCGGGTTTTATTGATCTGGCCAGTCAGGTGGGTGTGCCCGCTGCCATGCGTCCGGCACCATCAGCGACCCCACCGTGGATGCGCACACCTGGAGGGGCCGCGCCCGCGGGCGCGCCGGCCTCCGCTGCCTCGGCATTGGCAGCCGCAGTCGCGGCGGCGAGTGCGCCACCACGCGGCACCCTCGCTGCACAAAACCGTTCGGTGCGGGCCGACCTGAATGTGGCGGACGCACTCGATTGGCGCACCGATGAGGTGAAAGCCGCGCGCGAGCAGGGATTCGCCGCGGTGTTGGCGTCACCGGCCGTTGGTGTATTTCGCGGCCAAAGTGCCTTGCTCAGTTTGGCAGAGCACACTGATAAAAAAACAGTGGTACTGCAATCACGCGTCGCACAACACATGGCCAACGAAGCCGAACGTGGTGGTGGCGGGGCAGGCACCAGCAGTTATCCAAATTCAACCATGGGTGCGATTGCGCTGGCCAGACAAACACTTTATGACGCACGTTGGTATGCAAACAAATCTGCGTCCGATAAAGAACGGGTCGAAACCAACAGCGCGCTTGAAGCGTTGCAGCCCTTGGTGAGCGGCAAACAGGCCGCCATTTATGTTGCCGACAGCGAGCAGGACTATCAGCGCATTGCCAAATTGCGTGATGAATTTAAGTTGCGGGTGATATTGCAAGGCAACGGCCACGAATACCGTCGTGCCGCGCAGCTAAAAGCATTGGCCATGCCGTTGGTGGTGCCGTTGAATTTCCCGGCGGTGCCCGAAATTGAAAATCCGGACCTGGCGATTGATGTCTCGCTCGAAGCCTTGCAACATTGGGAACAGGCGCCTTCCAATCTGGCGGCATTAAACAAGGCGGGGGTGGAGTTTTCTGTCAGCACCGTGGGTCTGCGTGATATCAAAGAGTTTTGGCCACAAATGCGACTCGCGGTAAAACGCGGCTTGTCTGCTGAGCAGGCGTTGGCTGCGCTGACCACTGTGCCGGCACGAATGATCGGTGCGACCAATCTCGGTACACTCGAAGTCGGCAAGCTCGCCAATATTGTTGTTGCCAACGGTGATATGTTTGGCTCGGATCAAGCAGAAATCGACATGTTGTTTATCGATGGCAACCCCCACACCACACCCGTGCACGATCGGTTTGATGTACGTGGCAGCTGGTGGGTGGATAACATCGCCGCCGACAACAAGCCGGTTGAATGGAAAATTGGCGGCACCCGTCAGCGGCCGACTCTGAGCCTGGATGGTGGTGCTTGTGATGTTAATTTGCGCGGCCGCCAATTAATGGTCAGCCTGCCTTGTGGCAAATCCCCTTTAGTTGAAAAACAAATCGTGGTGGCGGATCAAGCCACCGTCGGTGGCGCAGCTGGCGTGGGTGGGGCCGACGTGTTGCGTGGCACCGTGCAATCGGCCAGCAGCATGGTGGTCTGGTCGGCCACACGCACGGCGGCGTTTATTGAGCCGCCTGCCAAACCAAAACCGGAAGAGCTGGCGTTGCGAACAGCCGCGCCATTGTCCAATGTGTATCCGGCCGGCAATTTTGGTATTGTGTCGCCGGCAACACAAACCGTGCTGATCAAAAACGCCACCATCTGGACCGGTGGCAAGGCCGGCAATTTGAATCGTGCCGATATGTTGGTGCGTGACGGCAAGATTGCCGCCATTGGCAGCAACCTGAGTGCACCGGCCGATGCGCTGATCCTTGATGCTGCCGGCAAACATGTCACCGCCGGTATGATTGACGCACACTCACACACGGCGGTGGTGGGCAACGTGAATGAATCCACCAGCTCCATCACCGCCGAAGTGCGCATCGGTGACGTGATTGACGCAACCGACATCAATATCTATCGGCAACTTGCGGGTGGTGTGACCGCAGCCAATGTGTTGCATGGCTCGGCCAATACCATTGGCGGACA
>JANPNU010000210.1:0-2537 GCA_031427615.1 Burkholderiales bacterium | reverse complement strand
GTGCCACCACTGGCAACAACGACGGGATAATCATTTCCTTGATCGCACCCTTGGTCAACAAATCAACCGCACGTGAATAATCCGGTTTGCCGGATCCGTCCATGATGCCTTTGATTTCGCGGAATTGGCGACGAACTTCCTCGACCACCAAACCGGCGCAACGGCCAACGGCTTCCATCGCCATCGCACCAAACAAATAAGGAATCATTCCGCCCGCAAATAAACCGATGATGACGGCCGGGTTCGACAAATCAAACGTCAGGTTGTAACCGGCTTCGGCCAGTTTATAGGTGTAGTCGGCAAACAATACCAGCGCGGCCAAACCAGCCGAGCCGATGGCGTAGCCTTTGGTCACTGCTTTAGTGGTATTGCCCACCGCATCGAGTGGATCAGTGACTTGACGGACCGACTTGGGCATTTCCGCCATCTCGGCGATACCACCGGCGTTGTCGGTGATCGGCCCATAGGCATCCAGGGCAACCACGATTCCGGCCATCGACAACATGGCGGTGGCGGCAATGGCAATGCCGTAAATGCCGCACAAGGCATAAGCCGCGTAAATCGAAAAACACACGGCCAACACCGGCCATGCGGTTGAACGCATTGACACACCGATACCGGCGATGATGTTGGTCGCATGGCCTTTGGTGGATGCTTCAGCCACATACTTGACCGGCGCAAACTGGGTGCCGGTGTAGTACTCGGTGATCCACACCAAAAATGCCGTGAGCGACAAACCAACCACGCAGCACAGCCATAGATTCATGACCGTGTATTTGGCGTAGGCGGGCGCGGCGGCGGCAACCCCAGCCATGATCCAATTGGTCAACGGGTAAAACGCCACCAATGCAATCACCCCGGCAATCGCGAGACCGCGGTACAACGCATTCATGATGTGGCCACCGTCGCTGGTCTTGACAAACGAGCAACCAATAATCGACGCCACAATCGCAAAGCCACCCAACGCCAACGGATACATCACCACATTTTTGACGACCGACGGCGCGGCAATCATCAACGCACCCAATACCATGGTGGCGATGATTGTCACCGCGTAGGTCTCAAATAAATCTGCCGCCATACCGGCGCAGTCACCGACATTGTCACCCACGTTGTCGGCGATCACGGCCGGATTGCGTGGATCATCTTCAGGAATATTTGCTTCAACTTTTCCAACCAGATCGGCACCGACGTCGGCACCCTTGGTGAAAATACCACCGCCCAGACGGGCAAAAATCGAAATCAGCGACGAACCAAACGCCAGCCCAATGAGCGGCTTGACGATGTCACTCATCTTGGTGCCGTGGGCGGAACCATCGAGCAGCATGTAAAAGAATCCGGCCACCGATAACAAGCCTAAGCCGACAACCAACATGCCGGTAATGGCACCACCTTTAAAGGCGACGTTTAATGCGGCGTTAATGCCACCCCGGGCGGCTTCGGCGGTACGCACGTTGGCGCGCGCACCGAGACGTTCATGCCGATGTATCCGGCAAGTCCGGAGGCAACCGCACCAATCACAAAACCCAGCGCAGTCTTCCATCCAAGCAACATCAAAATAACAATTGCCAGCACCACACCGACTGCGCCGATGGTAGCGTATTGACGATCTAAATAGGCTTTGGCACCGGACTGAATCGCAGCCGCAATTTCACGCATGCGGTCGTTGCCGTCCGGCTGCGACAAAATCCATTTCGTTTGAATGCCACCGTATGCCAGCGCAATGATCGAGCAGACCAGTGCAAAGAAAAAAATAGTACCCGTATCCATTGAGAACTCCCCTGAATTTACTTTTATGTGGCGAAAGCGTGCTAAGTCTGTGAAAAAACGCACAATTTTAACAGAGACCGCACGGCAAAGGGTCCCGTCTTGTATGGACAAGCAAATGTCTATTGTGCGGCAACGACAATTTGCGAAAACCGTTTATTGGCGGCGTATTTCAGGCATTATTGGCTGTAACATAGCGTCAGCAAACGAGTTTGATATTTCGCTCCATCCCACCCGGACAGAATATTCCGCCAACCGTGTGCAGCAGCAGACCGGCTGGCCGGTCGCAGCTTAGCGGTATTTCACTTCAACAATTTGGTAGTCTTTGGTGCCGCCCGGCGCACGCACTTCAACGGTATCCCCCGCTGATTTGCCGATCATGGCGCGCGCCATCGGCGAGGAAAATGAAATTTTCGCGAGCTTCAGATCCGCCTCGTCCTCACCCACAATGGTGTAAGTGACTTTTTCACCGGACTCGACTTCTTCCAAGTCGACCGTTACGCCGAATACCACCCGACCGTCATCCTCAAGGATCTTGGGGTCAATAATTTGCGCCGAGGATAATTTGCCTTCCAATTCAATAATCCGTCCTTCGACAAAACCCTGACGTTCTTTGGCCGCATCGTATTCGGCGTTTTCTGAAAGGTCACCCTGCGCCCGTGCTTCGGAAATCGCGCGCACCACATCTGGCCGCTCAACCGCTTTTAAATTTTGCAATTCGGCCCGCAAGGCTTCGGCACCGGCAACAGTGAGGGGGACTTTGGCGAGAC
>JANPNU010000209.1:0-6093 GCA_031427615.1 Burkholderiales bacterium | reverse complement strand
GCCGGTTGACCCGGTTGCCGGTGGCAAGGGCTGGCGCCAGACCCGTGTCGTGTTTTATGGCATGGATGTTTCGTATGCCTTGTCCGAAACCTGGAAGCTGACTGGGTATGCATCCTTGGGTTCACAGACCAGCTTCATTAATCACAGCACCGGTTATATGGCGGATATCAATAATCGCAGCGAAGCGTATGGACTATCACTGGCGGGTCGGGCAAGCAGCAAATTGCAAATTGGCAGCAATCTGTCGCTGGTGAATGAAATCAATCGCTACGCCGCTGCCGCCAACACGGGCACCAGTGGTGATCGTCTGACTGGGCTGACTGTGACCCCAGCCAGCGCCAACAATCTGGCGCAGGCAGCGGTCGGGTTGCCGAACGTCATTTATCGCAAGACGATTTTTAGCGTGTTTGGCCAGTATGCACTCAACAAAAAGGCCGATGTGCGAATGGATTTCGCCTATCAACGCGCCAAATTTGACGATTGGATTTGGGGCATCGCGGGCAACCCATTTGTTTATTCGGACAACACCACGGTCAATCAGCAGGTCAACCAAAATGTGACTTTTGTTGGTGCCCGTTACATCTATCGGTTTTAAGGAGATCTAAAAAACCGTTGCCGACCGATTGGCGAATTTAACCGTGACATCTTGGAGTCGGTCTGAATGAACGTGGTCAAAGCAGATGTGGTGATCATTGGTGCGGGCGGGGCCGGTCTGCGCGCCGCGATTGCGGTTGCCGAATCGGATCTGACATTAACGGTCGCCTTGATCTCGAAAGTGTATCCAATGCGCAGCCATACGGTTGCCGCTGAGGGCGGCTCGGCCGGGGTGGTGCAATCACACGATAGTCTGGAACATCATTTTCACGATACCGTTGCCGGCGGCGATTGGCTGTGCGAGCAGGACGTGGTCGATTATTTTGTGGCCCATTGCACCGAAGAAATGGTGCAACTGGAACATTGGGGGTGTCCGTGGAGCCGCAAACCCGACGGGCACATTAATGTCCGCGCGTTTGGCGGCATGAAAATAGAGCGCACCTGGTTCGCAGCCGACAAAACCGGTTTTCACATGCTGCATACCCTGTTTCAGACCTCGATCAAATACCCGTCGATCAAACGTTTTGACGAACATTTTTGTGTCGAGCTGCTGGTTGAGGATGGACGCGCGCAGGGTGCAGTGGTGATTGATATTGCCTCTGGCGAATTCACGTTGGTCGAAGCCAGATCGGTCATCATTGCGACCGGTGGCGCGGGTCGTGTGTTTCGCGAGAACACCAATGGTGGCATCGTCACCGGCGACGGCATGGCATTGGCCTATCGACACGGTGTGCCGCTGCGCGACATGGAATTTGTGCAATACCATCCGACCTGTATGCCCGGCACCGGACTATTATTTACCGAAGCCTGTCGCGGTGAGGGCGGATTTTTGCTGAACAAAGACGGCTACCGCTATTTGCAGGACTATGGTCTGGGCCCTGCCCAGCCCAAGCCAGTCAACAAGGCGATGGAACTGGGGCCACGTGATCGTTTGAGTCAGGCGTTTTGGCATGAGCAACAAAAAGGCCGCACCATCGAAGGTACCCACGGCTCAGTTGTCCATCTCGATTTGCGTCATCTTGGCGAAAAAAAGTTGCGGGAACGGCTGCCACAAATATATGAACTCGCCGAACAGTTTCTGGGCGTCGATCCGGCAAAGACGCCGATTCCGGTGCGCCCTGCAGTGCACTACACCATGGGCGGCATCCTGGTCGATGGCAAATGTGCGACACCACTGGCCGGCTTGTTTGCGGTCGGAGAGTGCTCAAGCGTGGGTATTCATGGTGCCAACCGGCTTGGCTCCAATTCACTGGCCGAACTCTGTGTTTTTGGCAAGGTCGCGGGCGAACAAGCGGCAACGTTTGCGAAATCGACGCCACCTTGCAATAGCCCGTCTTTATACAAACAAGCAGTGATCGCGCAGCGGCGCGCAATGGATGTTGTGCACAAAGGAGGCAGCGAACGCATCGCGACCTTGCGCCGCGAAATGGCGGAAACCATGGAGCGCGGTTGTGGAATATTCAGAGCGGGTGATGAAATGCAACGCACCTGTGACACGCTTGCCGAGCTGCGTCAGCGATTCAAGAATGTGAATGTTGAAGACCGGTCGCGCGTGTTTAACACCGAGTGGTTACTTGCCATTGAGCTGGGCTATCAACTTGAAGTCGCACAGGCAATCGCGGTTTCGGCATTGCATCGCAAGGAATCGCGCGGCGCCCATCAGCGATTGGATGGGTTTACTGAACGCGATGACGTTAATTATCTAAAACATTCATTGGCAACGTTCGCCGGTGATTTGCCGCCGGTTGTCAGCCATGGCAAGGTGAACATCACCCGTTCGCAGCCTGCGGTTCGCGCGTATGGTGCGGCCGGGGAGGTGGCGGATATGGCCAATGCGGCCGATGTGGCGAATGTGGCGGTGGCCGAAGGTAGGCCGGTATGACTGCCCCGACCCTGGTCATCAGGATTGAAGTGTTGCGTTATCGTCCGGAGCAGGATACACAGCCGGTATGGCAGGCGTTCGACGTGCCTTTTACCGAGGACATGTCGGTGCTACAGGGCTTGCAATACATCAAAGACGAACTCGATGGCTCGCTCTCCTACCGCTGGTCCTGCCGCATGGCAATTTGTGGCAGTTGCGGCATGATGGTTGAAGGCATCCCGAAGCTGGCCTGCAAGACTTTCTTGCGCGATTATTATCCGGGCGTGGTGCGCATCGAGGCGCTGGCGCATTTTCCGATCGAGCGAGATCTGGTGATTGACATGGGCGACTTCATCACCAAACTGGAGAGCATCACGCCGTACATTGTTGCCGATACGCCGCGCAGCTTAAGCGCCGGCGAAAATCTGCAAACACCCGCGCAGTTGCAACGTTATGAGCAATTCAGTAGTTGTATCAACTGCCTGCTTTGTTATGCTGCCTGCCCACAATACGGTTTGAATTCAAAATTTATCGGCCCTGGCGCGATGGCGTTGCTGCACCGATATAACATGGACTCGCGCGATGCCGGCAAGGACCTGCGCATGCCGTTGGTACATGCCGAAGAGGGGGTATTTAATTGCACGGCCGTTGGCTACTGCTCGGAAGTCTGCCCCAAAAATGTTGACCCGGCAAATGCCGTCAACATCAACAAGACTGAAAGTGCCAAGGATTATTTCCTGCGCTTTTTGCCTTTTATCGCACCCAAGGGGACGGGGAAATGAGTGCGCGTCGTCCGTATAAACGACCGATGGCCGGATGGTGGCGCCGCAATCCATATTTTATTGAATACATGGTTCACGAAGTCACGGCGATTTTTGTGGCGTTGTATGCGCTGATTTTGCTGGTAAGCATTGTTCAACTTGCCTCGGGCGAGGCGGCATGGAATCAATGGGCCGCCGTTTTGCGTCGTCCCGGCAGCGTCATGCTCCACGTTGGAATTTTGATTGCGTTCCTTTATCACACCTGGACCTGGTTCAACATCATGCCGCGCACGCTGCCACCGATCATGATTGGCGGCAAACGTTTGGCGGCTAAAACAATCACGGTGGCCGGGCTCGCCACGGCGCTGATGAGTAGCCTGATTTTTTTTGCGGTCACCCATTGGATCGGCAAATGAAGCGATCCAACGCACCCATTTTTTGGGGACTGTTTGGTGCCGGCGGAATGTTGGCCGCACTGATCGGGCCGATGCTGGTGTTGATCACCGGCATTGCCATACCCCTTGGTTTTTGGTTTTCGCGTGATTTGTTTACCTACACACGGGTGTTGGCATTGGCTGAGCACTGGCTGGGCAAGGGATTTATTTTTATCGTCGTCAGTCTGTTTTTTTGGCATAGTGCCCATCGCATTTTTCACACCTTGCATGACGTCGGCATTCATGCCGGGCTGGTCGCCAAACTTGTCTGTTATGGACTGGCCATGGCGGGCACCTTGATCGCGCTGGTGGCATTGCTGCATATTGGATTTAAATGACGTTTTATGGCATCACCATCGAGCAATTATGAAAGGTAAAAAACATGACTGTTGCCGTCGATACCGTGGATGTGGAATCACAACAGGTCAATCCAGTACCGGTGTACTTGCAGGAAACCTATTGGTGGGCGTATGTTCATCCACATGCAATTTGGGTGTTTGAACGGCAATGGCTGGTGAATGCAATTTTGTTTGGCAATTTCGCCCGTCTGCGCGATTCAGCCCTCGACACGCTCGGTGCATCGGTAGTTGGCCGCACACTGCAAGTGGCGTGTGTTTACGGGGATTTTTCGGCGCGTTTGGCCAGTCGTATTGCACCGGGTGGATCGCTCGATGTGGTGGATGTGCTGCCGTTGCAACTGAAGAATCTGACCAAAAAATTGTCAGATGAAATGCCGGTGACACCCTATCAGCGGGACTCTGCGGCGCTTGGCTTTGCCGACGGTACCTACGACCAGTGCGTTGTTTTTTTTCTGCTGCATGAACAACCCGAGGCGGTGCGCCGCCGCACCCTGAGTGAAGCTTTGCGCGTAACCCGACCGGGCGGCAGGGTGGTGTTGGTCGATTATCATTTGCCGCGTCGACTGCACCCGTTGCGCTACCTGTTTCGACCGGTGCTGCGTTGGCTGGAGCCATTCGCGCTTGATTTATGGGAGCACGATATCGCGCGGTGGCTGCCGGAATATATCCAGCCGACGCAGATTCATAAACAAACATCCTTCGGCGGGCTGTATCAGCAATTGGTCATCACCGTTTAGCCAAGCTGTTGGCCTGCCGAATCTGGCGAAAATTTTGTTGCCCGCGGGTTGATCCGCTAGCCTGCATATTTCATGGGGGCACGTTTGAGAGTGGGTGAATGGGCGAGTGATTTTTTGCCTGATCGACCACGGGATAGCTGGCTATCCCACGGGAGGAAGGCGAAAAAGCGCCGTCCAGTCGCCCGCTATCGAGCGTGCAGCCCGTTTTATTTGCGAAGAAATGACATTCCAAATTGGATTTAATGTTCTTCATAGTGCACTCCCTGAGGAACCACGGGCGACCCATGAAATATGCAGGCTAGGCGCGGGCCGCAAGCCGCCAAAGTGAAGTGACTTCCGCGGCACGTGCAGCATGCAACGGGTCGGTGGCATCACTCACGCGTGGATGGGTGGGCCGCACGTCGTGGCGTTCAGATACCACCAATCCACCTGCGGCAATCCACGCCAACAAATCATCACGCGAACGGAGACCGAGGTGTTCGGCAATATCCGAAATGATCAGCCAGCCTTCCCCATCGGCGGTCAAATGGGACGCCAATCCGGCCAGAAAACCACGCAGCATGCGACTGTCCGGATCGTAAATTGCGCCTTCCAATGGTGAACTCGGTCTCGCCGGAATCCAGGGAGGGTTACACACAATCAACGGGGCCTGTCCTTCCGGAAAAAGATCCGCTTCAATCACCTGCACGCGCGGCGCAATTTTAAGTTTGCGCATATTTTCGTTGGCGCAGACGATGGCGCGGCGATCCAAGTCGGTGGCGATGATGCGCGCCACGCCACGTTTGGCCAATACTGCCGCCAGTACACCGGTGCCGGTGCCAATGTCAAAAGCCAGTGGTAGTGTGCCCGATTTATCGGCGGCCGATTTCGGCAGGGGGATGTCGGCAACCAAACCAACGTATTCATTTCTAATCGGGGCAAACACGCCGTAATGCGGGTGAATATTTTCACCGAGTGCGGCCACCGGTACGCCTTTTTTGCGCCACTCATGGGCACCAATCAGGCCGAGTATTTCGCGCATCGCCACGACCGAGTCGCCGCTATGTCCGTCATTTCCCGGCAAACCGTACGCCTCAATACAGGCACGCTGTAAATCGGGTGCCCGACGTAGCAATACGGTGTAGTCACCAGCCATCGGCAAAAACAACATGCCCAAGGTGCGCGCGCGTTGTGACTGGGCAAGGCGGTGCAAATTAAACGCCTCGGTTGGTGGCAGTGGAACGGCAATCGGGGCCGCAATTGCACGGTCGGCGATAGGTGCCGCTTGGCGCGGTTTGTCAGGCTTGGCGGTGGCTTTGGTTGCTTTTGGCGGGCGGCGGGCGTTGCGTGCCTTTTCATCTGCTCGGC
>JANPNU010000208.1:0-8517 GCA_031427615.1 Burkholderiales bacterium | reverse complement strand
CTCCATATTGGAGGGCGAAACAGAAGAGAAGGAAAAAGCAGACGATGATCAAAGTCTTTCCGAATTCATGTCGATCATGGGCGAGGTCGTTTCGCATAGTGAACCCGCCACCTTATCGTGCGCCGAACGCGGTGAGCTGGCGTTTGGCACAATTGATTGTTGGTTAATTTATAACCTGACTGCAGGCAAGGTCCATGCCACCGATGTCACCAACGCGTCACGCACCCTGCTATTTGATATTCACCGCTGTGATTGGGACGACGACCTGCTGACACTAATGGACATTCCGCGCAGTGTTCTGCCGAAAATCGTCAGTTCCAGCGGCCTCATTGATGACGCTGCTGAAACCGCCTGTGAAGGGCTGCCCAAGGGACTCCCCATTACCGGTGTCGCCGGTGATCAGCACGCGGCGCTATTTGGCCAAGCTTGTCATCACGCCGGATTGGCAAAAAATACCTATGGCACCGGCTGTTTTATGTTGATGAATACCGGCACCCAGCCGGTGATGTCCGAGCATAAACTACTGACCACGGTGGCCTGGCGCATCGCAGACCAGACCCATTACGCGCTGGAGGGCAGTGTGTTTATTGCCGGGGCGGCGGTGCAATGGCTGCGAGATGGCTTGGGGCTGATCAAAAACGCCAGCGAGATGGCAGATTTGGCCGCAAGTGTCGCCGATACCGGTGGCGTGATGTTTGTGCCCGCCTTTGCCGGACTGGGTACACCCCATTGGGACGCCAGCGCACGTGGCACCATGCTCGGCCTCACACGCGGCACCACCCGGGCGCACATTGCCCGCGCCACCCTCGAAGCGATTGCGTTTCAATCGGCTGATGTTTTTGCCGCCATGCGCAACGATACCGGCCTGGCGCTAGAAGAATTAAGGGTCGATGGTGGCGCGACGGTCAATGAACTGTTGATGCAATTCCAAGCCGACATTTTGGGCATTCCATTGGTGCGCCCGGCAGTGGCTGAAACGACTGCGTTAGGTGCGGCCTATTTGGCTGGGCTTGCAGTCGGTGTCTGGAAAAGTCAAGCCGACATTGCTGCAAGCTGGCAGGTTGCAAAACGATGGCAGCCGACCATGTCGCGCGACGAGGCCGCGTCCAGAATGGCGCAATGGCAAAAAGCGGTTGAACGATCACGTGGCTGGGTGTAATTCGCGTGATGAATTAGCGGCCAAGCGAGCCAAACACGCGCCGTAAAATTTCGCTGCCCGCACCGACTGGGTTCTGGCGGATCTTTTTTTCCTCTTCGCCAATCATGTAATACAAGCCATCCAGCGCCTTGGCAGTGACATGGGTTTCTACTTTGCGTTGTTCAGGCGAAATTCGAATAAATCCGGTTTTTTCGACCTGACCGGCAATATCGTTGTACTGTCTGGCCAGACCAATTTTATGGGTGACCTTGGTGACAATCGGCAGGAATTTTTCAGTTAGCGGTGTTTGGGTTTTGTCCTTAAAGAACATCGTCACCGAATTGTCACCACCGGTCAGAATGGCTTTGGCGTCTTGTACGGACATCGATTTGACCGCATTTGACAATAATCGCTTCGCTTGTGGCACCGCCTGCTCGGCCGCACGGTTGATGCCGAGTTTTAAGTCATCAATATCTCGGCCACGACCCATAAACTTCAACGCGATTTCAGCTTTTTCAATCCAGTCCGGGAGCGCAATACGAACCTTGTCATTGCCCCAAAAGCCATCCTGCTTGCCCAGCAATTGCACAGCAATGTCTGCCCCCTGTGATAGCGCTGCTTTTACGCCGGCACTGGCATCACCCTGAGATAAAGCTGCGAACAAAAATGCCCATGCGCGCGATGGATAGCCAGCCGACAGTGTCATGGCCGACAAAATCACCAATGTAAAAAGGGTTTCGCGGCGCGCGAAATTGTCAGGCAGGTTTCCTGCATCAACAGGGGGGGCGTCACTTTGGTTGCCGAAACCGGACTTGGTTATCTTTTCCATTGAGGTTCCTTGCTTTTATGTCGAAATTGATTCATCAACCGCCAATGGTCTCTTTGGCCACTGCGTTGATCCACGCACCAGTATGGACCGCTGCCAAAACACCGGCAATCCTCAACCCAAATATGGCATTTGGCAGCCAGGTGACCCAATGAGCCAAATGTGGAGCCATTCATGCGCTGGAAATGTGCTGAAAAATGTGCTGAAAAATAATTGACACGCATCAAAATTCACGTTAACTTACCGGCTGGTCATTTACTTGTCTCCCCCCCCCCTACTTGGCGTTTCCTATGTTATTTCTCCGTTACAACGTTAAATCATTGACGACAAATTACCGCGTTATCAGTCAGTTAGCTGTCATTGCGGCGGCTTTTGGGGTGGCAACTCTTCTAACCGGCTGTGGCAAAAAAGAAAACACCGTCGAACCCGTCCGCCCCGCTCTCGCCTACAAAATTCCGGCCGGCGGGGGTCTGGATCTGGACATTTTTTCGGGTGAAATTCGCGCCCGACACGAAGCGGACCATGCGTTTCAGGTCGGCGGCAAAATGACCCGTCGGATGGTTGATGCTGGCGCGACCGTCAAGCGTGGCCAGCTGCTGGCGCAAATTGATGCCCAAGACGTGACCCTGGCGGCGGACGCAGCGCGAGCACAGGTCAGCGCACAAATAACCGAGGCTGATTTTGCCGACGCGGAACTCAAACGTTTTCGCGACTTGTTTGCAACAGGTTTTGTCAGCCAAAGTGCGCTCGATCAAAAACTCAATATTGCCAATGCGGCGCGCGCCCGACTGGACGCACAACAAGCCACGGCAAATGTTTCGCTTAACCGCTCGGGTTACGCCAAGCTGGTCGCCGAAATGGACGGTGTCGTCACACAAGTCATGGCCGACGCCGGACAGGTGGTCGTCGCAGGCCAGCCCATTATTAAAATTGCCAATCCACAGGAAAAGGAATTGGTGATCGCCGTGCCGGAAGCAAAAATCAGCGAATTTCGCGGTGGCACCGAAGGCAGACAACGTCCCATTCACGTCAAAATGTGGTCCAACCCGGATAAATCCTACGTTGGAAAATTACGTGAAATCGGCGGTGCTGCTGACGTCGTCACCCGGACCTTTACTGCGCGTATTGCGATTGCCGGGGCCGATCGTGACATTGGCTTGGGCATGTCTGCCTATGCCGCCTTTGTTGGCACGGATGCCGCGGGCAGTTTTGCGGTACCACTGTCTTCCTTATATGTTAAAGGCAACACCACCGGTGTATGGCAAATTGCCGCCGATGGACGCGTCACATTAAAGCCGATACGGGTCTTGCAATATCGTGAAACCACGGCGCTGGTGCGGGCCGACGGCGCCAACTCAATCAAACCGGGTGACACCATTGTTGCCGCAGGCGTACACAAATTGCGCGATGGCGAAATCGTCAGGCCAATTGCGGATCCACAAGTCAAGGGCGACGGCAAAGTCGCCTACGCCAAGGATGCAATCGATTTGCCCACACTGCCGGGTGAGCCCGCACCGGCGCCATCCATGGCGTTTTTAGATCGCTTCCTGAAATAAGTCGCACATGAACAAACTAAATTTGTCCGAATGGGCGCTGAAAAATCAGCCGCTGGTGTTGTTTATGATTGTTGCAATCGGCATTGCTGGCATATTGTCGTACGGTCGACTGGGACAATCCGAGGACCCGCCTTTTACATTTAAGGGGATGACGGTACGCACCCTTTGGCCGGGTGCCTCAGCGGTTGAAGTGGATCAACTGGTGACCGAGCGCATTGAAAAGAAAATGCAGGAGGTACCCAACCTCCATTTTATTCGCAGCTATTCGCGACCGGGTGAATCAACCATCCTGTTTATTGTTAATGATGCCGCATCGGCTGAAATGGTGCCGGCCGCACAATATCAAGTACGCAAACGAGTGGGCGACATACGCCACACGCTGCCTGCCGGGGTGCTCGGGCCATTTTTTAACGATGAATTTGGCGACACCTTTGGCAATATTTTTGCGTTGTCCGGTCAGGGCTATTCGTACGCCGATAAAAAAACCTACATCGACCGCATCCGCCGCGAATTGTTGCGGGTTCCGGACGTGTCCAAAGTTGAGGTGTTTGGCGAGCAGGAAGAAAAAATCCTGATCGAAATTTCCAATGTCAAAATTGCCAACCTTGGTATTGACGGCGAAATGATTATTACCGCCATGCGGGCGCAAAATGCGGTAGTGGCCGGCGGGTCATTCGAAACTGCCACCGACAAGATTTACGTGCGCGCCTCCGGACATTTTGACAGCGTGGAGTCCATCCGCGATTTCACCTTGCGCGCCAACGGCCGCCTGATCAAGATCGGCGACATCGCCACCGTCAAACGCGCCTACGCCGATCCACCGTCCACAAAATTTCGCTATCTTGGCCAGGAAGCCATGGGGCTGGGTATTTCAATGCGCGCCGGTGGTGACATCATTACGCTGGGCCACAACCTGGACGCGGTCGTTGAGCGCATCGAAAAAACGCTGCCGATCGGCATCGAGCTACACCGCGTCAACGATCAACCGCGTGCCGTGCGCGCCAGTATTGGTGAATTTGTCCGCGCACTCGCCGAGGCCGTAATTATCGTTATGGCGGTGACATTTTTTAGTCTGGGTATGCGTTCCGGCATGGTCGTGGCCTTATCGATTCCGCTGGTACTCGCCGCAACGTTTTTTTGTATGCATGTTTTTAACGTGGGTCTGCATAAAATTTCGCTCGGTGCATTGATATTGTCTTTGGGCTTGTTGGTCGACGACGCCATTATTGCCATTGAGATGATGTCCATCAAAATGGAGCAAGGCTGGGATCGGATGCGCGCGGCGAGTTTTGCCTATACCTCCACCGCCTTTCCAATGTTGGCCGGCACGCTGGTGACGGCAGCGGGGTTTTTGCCAATCGCCACCGCAAAATCGAGTACCGGCGAATACACCATTGCGATTTTTCAGGTCACCACCCTGGCGTTGATGTTGTCATGGTTCGCCGCGGTTATTTTTATCCCCTACCTCGGTTATCACCTGTTACCCGATTACGTCGATGGCAAACCGGTGATCACACCAAGAGTACGGCGGTTTGCCGGCATCATCAGCAAACTGCCGTGGATTGGTGGCCGCTTTGCCGCCCGACTCATGCCCGCTGACGCAGCACATGAAGCCGCAACCATCACCCATGCCGATTATGCGCACGACGTTTACAACACACCGTTTTATCAACGCTTTCGCGCTGCCGTCACCTGGTGTGTGTTAAACAAAAAAACGGTGCTGATGGCGACCGGCGGATTATTTATTGGTGCGGTGCTCGCATTTGGCCTGGTGCAACAGCAGTTTTTCCCCTCGTCCACACGTGTTGAACTCATTGTTGACGTGCGTCTTGCCGAAGGTTCATCCATTGCCGCGACAGAAATGCAGGTTAAGAAACTCGAATCCTTTCTGGACAAGGAAAAGGCGTTGCTTGAAAACTACGTGAGTTATGTTGGCACCGGCGCACCGCGTTTTTATTTGCCGCTGGATTTACAGTTGCCAAACCCCGCCTTTGGTCAGGTCGTGGTTACCACCAACGATGCCAAATCGCGCGAAATACTGCGCACAAAGCTGATCAATTTGTTTGAAACGGATATGCCGGAAATCAGGGGGCGCTTATCGCGGCTTGAAAACGGCCCGCCGGTGGGCTTCCCGATTCAGTACCGGGTTTCAGGCGAGGATCTGGAAAAATTGCGAACCTATGCGAGCGAAGTGGCCGAGGTCCTGCGCGCCAATGGCAACGTCGCCAACATCCAGCTCGATTGGAATGAACGCGCCAAGGTGATCAAACTCGATATCGATCAGAATAAGGCCCGTTTACTGGGTCTAACCTCGGCTGAAATCGCCGGTTTCGTTCATGGCTCGTTAAGTGGCACGTCCGTCACCCACCTGCGTGAAAACGATAAACAAATCGAAATTTTGCTGCGTGGCCCGGCGCTGGAACGAGCCAAAATTTCCTTGCTGGAAAGTTTGGCCATTCCAACCCACACCGGCCGTGCCGTGCCCCTCACACAGGTCGCCAAGGTACGTTACGAATTTGAAGAGCCGGTCATCTGGCGTCGTGACCGATTGCCCACCATCACCATCAAGGGCGATATTTATAAACCGTTGCTGCAGCCAGCGACGATTGTCGGTCAACTGAAAAAACCAATCGCCGTCTTGCGGGAAAAAATGGCGCCGGGCTTTTTGCTCGAAGTCGGCGGGGCAGTCGAAGAAAGTGCGCGCGGCGAACAATCCATCAAAGCCGGTATGCCGCTATTTGTGTTTGCAGTGTTGATAATCCTCATGATCCAGTTAAAGAGTTTCCAACGCGTCCTTATTGTGGTGCTGACGGCCCCCTTGGGCTTGATCGGCGTGACCCTTTTCTTGATCGTGTTTAACAAACCGTTTGGATTTGTGGCCATGCTGGGCACCATCGCTCTGTTTGGCATGATCATGCGTAATTCAGTCATTCTGATCGATCAAATCGAACAAGACATTGCCGCCAACCAAAATCGGTTTGATGCCGTGATCGAAGCAACGGTACGACGACTGCGCCCGATCGTTTTGACGGCAATGGCCGCAGTGTTGGCTATGATTCCCTTGGTCCGTTCGGCGTTTTTTGGGCCAATGGCCGTTGCCATCATGGGTGGCCTGCTGGTGGCAACCCTGCTCACCTTGTTTTTTCTGCCCGCGTTGTACGCCACCTGGTTTGGCATTCACGCGCCGGATTCTGGCAAGACCAAAACAGCGTAAGACAGGATTGATCGGTTGCGCCCGTAAATGGCCAGATCGGTACCTCTTACGGGTGTTTTGTTTGCGCAGCAACGATTAGAATGCCTCTATGCAAACCATGACCCGAGTTGTTTTACTGGCCGTCGCCAGCCTAATAGTCTTATCTTCCACCAGCGTAGTTGCGCAATCCGCCACCGCATCGGCAACCGTTTCGGCCAACATAGCCCCGTTCCGACCAAAAATTGCGCTGGTTTTATCCGGCGGCGGCGCGCGCGGTGGCGCACACATCGGCGTGATCAAGGTTCTCGAAGAATTGAATATACCGATCGATATCATTACCGGCACCAGTATGGGTGCCTTGGTTGGTGCCGCATACGCATCCGGCACATCCATCGACGAGATTGAAGAGCGCCTGGGCAATGCCAATTGGGACGACCTGACGACCGATACCAGCCCGCGAGAGGATCGCAGCTTCCTGCGCAAGGAAGAAGATCAGGCGCGTCTGCTTGGCGTTGAATTTGGCATCAAGTCCAGCGGCTTGCAATTGCCGGCTGGTGCCATTTCCGGACAAAAGTTGGATGCGCTGTTTTCGCGTATTACCCGCAGGGCACCCGGGTCGGTTGATTTCGACCTGTTGCCGATTCGATTTCGCGGCATTGCCACCGACGCCGAAACCGGCCAGATGGTGGTGTTTGATCGTGGCCGTCTGGCCAATGTGATGCGTGCATCCATGTCGGTCCCGGGCGTGATCGCGCCCTTCGAAATTGATAACCACATTTACCTGGACGGCGGGTTAACGCGGAATCTGCCGATCGATATTGCCCGCGCCATGGGCGCGGATATCATCATCGCCGTCAATATCAGCTCCGGCCTGTTAAAACGCAATCAACTGCATTCGATTCTCGGCGTGTCTTTGCAGAGCATCAATATTCTGACCGAACAAAATGTTCAACGATCGCTGGCCGAGTTGCGGCCGGGCGATATTCTGATTACGCCGCCACTCGACACCATCGGATCGACCGATTTCATGCTCATGGCGGACGCCATTACCATCGGCGCGGCCAGCGCGCGGGCAATGGCCGCCACTTTGCGTGAAAAGTCCATTGTTGAACCCGCATATCGGGCCCTTCGGCTGGCGCAATCACAGCGCGCCGGTTATGCGGTAACCGAAACTGAAAAAATTGCGCAGGTGCGGGTATCGGGCCTGAAACGCGCCAACGAAAACGAATTGCGGCGGACACTCGACGTGGAATCCGGTGACCCGGTCGAATTCAAAAAAATTGATGCCGGCATCAGCCGTATTTTTGGTACCGGCTATTTTGAGCGGGTCAATTATTCGTTGTTGCTCGAAGGCGACCGGCATGTGCTGGCCATTCACGCGCGTGAAAAACAATGGGGACCAAATTATTTGCGGATTGGCCTTTCCATGGCCGCCGACTCTGCCGGTGAAGGCCGCTTCAATTTATTGCTGCGTTCACAACAAACCCAATTCAACGCGGCCGGCGCGGAGTGGCGCAATGATTTACAGATTGGCCGCGACCGGCGTCTTGCCTCGCGATTTTTTCAGCCGTTTGGTGCGGGCAGCATTGCCAATATTTCAGCCGGTATCGAATTAACCCGTCGGCCCATCGACATTTTTCAAGACGGCAGACCAATCGTGCAATACGATGTGGGCTCGAAAACCTACGGCATCGATTTGGGAATGGACTTTGGCCGCAATGCGATTGCACGCGTTGGCCTGAGTCGGGGCACCGACAATGCCGAGGTCAACTTTGGCCCCTCGTGTTTTCGCTCCTATCTTGTC
>JANPNU010000207.1:0-1931 GCA_031427615.1 Burkholderiales bacterium | reverse complement strand
AGAGGCTCGGTGAATGTGAAATGACACCGTTCGAGCGATGCGTCTAATGCAATCGTGGCCTGCCTCGGCGTCAGTGCGCCGGTTTGGTTGATCCGCCCATTCGCCCGGCCCATCCTGGTAGCGTGCACCAACACCCGGCTGGGCGAAGCGGAAGTTGTGATTCATGTGTCCCAGATTGGCGACCAATCGCGTGCCGTTAGCGAAAGGCTTTTCCCAGCGCAGAAAGCCGCGCCAATCGCGCTCCTCGGCCGGGGTCAGCGTGAAGAAATCGCTTTCCGCAGCCGTCACTTTGCCGTTGCCGGCAAGACCGGTGGCGAGGCTGCCGGAAAATACCTGCTGCCCTGTCGCGTTGGTGAGGAAGGTTTCGGGTGGACGATAACCGACGCGATAGCCGGCGAAACTGAGGCCGGCAGTGAACGTGCCGACCGTGCGCGTGTCGTGAATAAATTTTAATTCGGCGTTGCGTTGATCCCACGGGCGTTCGCCTTTCACGCCGAGCCAGGCGGCGGCCCGATTGTCCGTCGTCGTCGTGGCAAGCGCGCCCGACACCGGGACTGCGCCGATGCCCGTGGTGGTTGTCTTGACGACGTAATCGCTATCCTGCCAGCCGCCGCTGTTTCGGTAACCCAGCGCCAACGAGATACCCAAACCGTTGTCCAACTTGTCCCGGTACACCAGCGAAGTGGCGGACGAAGACACATCGCCGAAGCCGCTTTCGACTCTCGCCTGAAACTCGCGCTTGGTCGGTGTTTTGGTCAGCACATGGATAACACCGCCCATGGCATTGCCGCCATACAGCGCAGAGTAAGGGCCGCGTACTACTTCGATACGCTGCACGTTGTCGAGCATGACCGAGGCGAGGTCGATGCCGCCAGAAATTGCATTGTTGATGGGCTGCCCATCGATCATCACCAGCGCCCGCGCGGTGCGCGGTACACCGCGAATGGCGATGCTGGCCTGACCGGACGAGGGAAAATGCGCACCCTGGCTGTTGTTACGAAGATAAAGGCCAGGTACTTCGCCCAGCACGTCGCCGATTCGTGCCGAACGTCGCTGCTCAATCTGCTGCGAGGTGATGATCGTTACGCTGGCCGGGGCTTCGCTTACCGCGATATTCTGGCGAGTAGCTGTGACGACGACGCGGTCAACCTCCTGCGGGTCGGCTGGATTGTCCGACGTTTGTGCCGCAGCGCCGATGTTCACGACAAACATGGCGGCGGCTGTCCACTGACAGGTCGCCACGCTACCCACGCTGACACTGGATTTTTTGTTTTCTTTCACGCTGCGTCCTTCAGTTGCTTCGGCAAACGCCGCAATGGAAGCCAGTCTATCGGGGCAAAAAGTGCAAACCTTAATCTGCCTTAAGGATTGAGTCGGCGCGATGAGGGATGCTCCACTTGTTTCAAATTGGATGCTGTCAGGTTGAAAGCAGGCTAATGGCGCGTCAGGACTGCAGGCACTGTTTGTGGCCGTCTGCAAATCACTTCTTCGCTAAAAAAATTCATCGTCGACTCAATACCGGATCACTCACAGGGCTATAAGGAGAAAAAGTATGAAACGCAAGTTACTTGGAGTTTTTGCCGCTTCCGCATTAGCCGCTGCAATGGGCAGCGTCTTCGCGCAGGACGTCGCACCAACGTTGACCGCCGTTGAAAAAGACGCCGCGAAGAAAATTTATTTTGAGCGTTGCGCTGGTTGTCACGGCGTGCTGCGCAAAGGCGCTACCGGTAAAAATCTTGAGCCGCACTGGACCAAGATCGACAAGGACGGTGCAAAGACAGAAGGCGGCACGCTCAAGCTTGGCCAGTCGCGTCTGGAAAAAATCATCGGCTATGGTACCGACGGCGGAATGGTGAACTTTGACGACATCCTGACAAAGGCCGAGCTCACGCTGATCTCCAAGTACATCCAGACCACGCCCGACGTGCCCC
>JANPNU010000206.1:0-4525 GCA_031427615.1 Burkholderiales bacterium | reverse complement strand
ACGGCGCGGGCGCGGGCATTTGTCGGCGTCGATTCGGCACCAATGCATATTGCCGCCGCCATGCAAACACCCACCGTCGCCATATTTGGTCCGTCTGGTGAAAAACACTGGGGTCCG
This sequence comes from Burkholderiales bacterium, assembly GCA_031427615.1. GTDB lineage: Bacteria > Pseudomonadota > Gammaproteobacteria > Burkholderiales > Usitatibacteraceae > UKL13-2. The sequence goes on along the minus strand of JANPNU010000206.1, from coordinate 4,408 downwards.
TGGGGCGTCAAATTTCGGGTGGTGGCGTCGTTAAAGCCCGAGCATTCCTGCCGCCCCTGTGGCAATGATGGCTGTGGTGGCTCGAAGGTCAGTGACTGTTTGGTCGAGCTGCCGGTCGATCAGGTGCGTGATGCGTTAAATGATTTGCTGGCGACGGCCTAGGTGTTGAAGGTTGCGCTAATCCGCGCCAAGTACAACCCGTTTGGCGGCGCCGAGCGGTTTGTTGACACCGCTGTGTCCGCACTTGCCGCGCAGGGTGTGTCACTCACCATCCTCAGCCGCAACTGGCCCGGTGACGCCAGCCAATCAGCAAGCATTTTACAACCGGTGCAACTCAACCCGCGTTATTTCACCTCAACCGGCCGTGATCGTGGTTTTGCCCGCGCGGTGCAACAACACCTGGCCAACACACACTACGATCTGGTGCAGTCACACGAGCGTATCGAGGGCTGCGATATTTTTCGTGCCGGTGATGGTGTACACGCCGCGTGGCTTGCCCAGCGTGCGCGGGTGACGAGTGGTGCCAAACAGCTCGGAGTCTGGCTCAGTTTGCACCACCGTTATTTGTTGCAGGCTGAACGGGCGATGTTTGCCTCCCCCAAATTGCGCGCCGTGATTTGTAATTCGGCAATGGTAAAGGCCGACATACAGCGGCATTTTGCGATTGACGAATCAAAATTGCGGGTGATTTTGTCGGGCGTGGATTCACAAAAATTTCATCCGGGGCTGCGTGATGAATTCCGTTCGGATATACGTCGCCGACTCAACATTCCCAAAGCCGCCCCGGTGGCGTTGTTTGTCGGTTCCGGATTCGAGCGTAAGGGATTGGCTGGATTTTTGCTGGCAATGGCGGATCAGGCCGGTCATGCCGACCTCACACGGGATGCCATTCGCGGCATCGTGGTCGGGCACGATAAACACCTGCTGCGTTTTCAATCCCTCGCCGACCAACTCGGCCTGAGTGATCGGGTGGTGTTCGCCGGCGGTGTTAACGATGTCCGGCCGTATTACGCTGCCGCCGATGTATTTGTGTTGCCCACTTTGTATGACCCGCTTCCCAACGCCTGTTTGGAAGCGATGGCGTGCGGCTTGCCGACCATCACCAGTAGCACCTCAGGGGCGGCGGAACTCATCACCAATGGTATCGAGGGTTTTGTAACCGATGCGCTCGATACACCGGCCATCTCGGACGCCATCGCCAACGCGCTGACGGATGCCCCCATGGGCGCACGCGCCCGTGCCCGGGTCGAACCACTCACCCCCGAAGCCATGGCCGGTGCGTATATCGCGCTGTATCGTGAATTACTTGGTTTGTCGGCGTGATCACTGTCGGCCTCCTCCATCCACCACCATCACCTAATCGCCACTTAAAATAACAATATGTCGCCCTCGCCCGCCAAACCCCAATCTTCCGTCGCGCTTTATCGCCGACTTTTAGCCTACGTCAAACCCTATCGTTGGGCGTTTATGGGTGCGATTGTGGCGATGGCCATCGGCGGGGTGGTTGAAGGCTCGTTTGCGTGGTTCCTCAAAGAAATGTTGGATACCTTGTTTGTGGAAGGCAACGAAAAATTTGCCGCCATTGCCGCCTTTGCGGTGGTGTTGATTTTTCTGATTTCAGGTGTGTCACATTTTGTTGCCGGTTACGGCATGCAATGGGTCGGCAATAAAATCATGCTCGACATTCGCAACCAAATGTTTGCGCGCCTGATTCGCCTGCCGGTGCCGATGTTTGACCAGATCACCTCCGGCACCCTCATGACCAAAGTCACCAGCGATGTGATTGGGGTGCAGGCGGCCGCCACCACCGCGCTCACTGCTCTGGTGCGCGGCAGTTTTACGCTGACCGGTTTGTTGATCACCATGTTTGTCATGAACTGGAAACTCACCCTCATCACCTTTGCCACCGTGCCACTGTTGGCGTTGATCATCAACGCTTTTGGCAAACGTTTGCGTGGCATCAACAAACAAGGCCAGGTGGCGCACGCGGCGTTAACCGACGTATTGGAAGAAGCGATTCGTGGCCAAAAAGTGGTCAAAGTTTTTGGTGGCGAAGCCTACGAGGGCAAACGTTTTGAAGCCGCCGCCAATATGATTCGCCAGCTGAATATGAAACAAAGCATCGCCTCGGCCGCCGCCACACCCTTCACCCATGTGATTGTCGCCATAGCCATTGGTCTGATTTTGTATCTGGCGGCGAGCAAAACGCTGGGGGCCGCCATGCCGATTGCCAGTTTTGTCGCGTTTATTGTTGCCGCCGCCGGATTGGTGCCGCAAGTCAAACAACTTGCGGGGGTCAATGAACAAATTCAAAAAGGGCTCGCCGCCGCCGAAAGTGTATTTGCATTAATCGACAGCAAGGGTGAGGAAGACACCGGCACCCATCGCATCACCCGCGCCGAAGGTCGCCTGCGATTCGAAAATATCAATCTGCAATACGCCAGCAAATTGACGCCCGCGCTTGAAAACCTCAGCCTCAATATTGCCGCGGGCGAAACCATCGCCTTGGTTGGTCCGTCGGGGGGTGGCAAAACCAGTCTGGTCAATTTGGTGCCGCGTTTTTTTGCGCCGTCATCCGGCACGCTTTATCTCGACGACATTGCCATCAACCAAATCAAACTCGGTGATTTACGTGCGCAGATTGCGCTGGTCAGTCAGGACGTGGTGTTGTTCAATGACAGCGTTGCGGCCAATATCGCTTATGGCATGAATGACCGCACCACGGTCGCCGCCATTGAAGCGGCCGCGCGTGCCGCCCATTGCGAAGATTTTATCGCCGCTTTGCCGCATGGACTCAACACCATCATTGGTGAAAACGGTGCCCGATTATCCGGTGGCCAACGGCAACGCCTCGCCATCGCCCGCGCCCTGCTCAAAGACGCGCCGATACTGTTGCTCGATGAAGCCACCTCGGCGCTCGATAGTGAATCGGAACGCGCCGTGCAAGCGGCGTTGGAAGTGTTGATGAAAGGTCGCACCACCATCGTTGTCGCCCACCGCCTCTCCACCATTGAAAACGCCAGCCGTATTGCGGTGCTCGAAGCCGGAAAGATTGTTGAGCTTGGATCGCATCAAGAGCTGATTGGCGCGGGTGGTTTATATGCCAGCTTGCATCGATTGCAATTTGCCACGGCGTAACAAACAATGTGGCGCACAACAGAGCTGGAATAGAAGATAAACAACCTCGCGGCAAGCCGCGAGGTATTGATCGACAAGATGATCATCTTGTACAAGAGTGGGCAGGCTTTAACTGCCCACGCGGGAATTGCTTGTAAGCACTGAAACGGTGGGCAGATGAAGCCTGCCCACCCTTGTATCTTACGGATTGTAGCGAATAGCCGAGCAGCTTGCGGCCTATCTCGGCCTGGTGCCGGTGGAGTGGCAGTCCGGCTCGTCGATCAAGGGTCGTCCGCACCTGTCCAAAGCCGGCCCGGCACATCTAAGAAAACTGCTTTACTTGCCCGCCGTGGTGGCGACGCGCTGTAATGTTCATATTCGTGTCTTCTACCAACGTTTGCTCGCCAATGGAAAGTCCAAGATGTCGGCTCTGGGTGCCGCCATGCGTAAGCTCGCTCATTTGTGTTTCGGCGTTGTGCATTCCGGAAAGCCTTACGATCCAGCGTTTACCCCCAAAAAAACTTGACGGAAAAGACGGTATCTACGATCATGACGCCGCAAGCGGCGGGGAATTCACCCGAAGAGATTAAAAAGGCATGCGGGGAGCGGCGTTTGAAGCAAAAATGCCTGAAAAGCCTTGCCAGCACTGATGTTTGTCAATCGTTTATTGATGCCCCATCAAGGTGTTCGCGGATCATTTTGCGAATCGGCAAGTACCAACGACTGCGACATCCACTGTGTCACCGCCAACAACATGCCGATCAACGCGCCAAGCAACAACGCGGCGTGACGTGAGAAAAAATCATCCATCATGTTGCGCAGGAAAAATCCGGTGACCAACATCACACCGCACACACCCGCGGCGCGCGCGAAATCTGATTGTGATCGCACCGTCCAAAACGTGCGGGCAAGAACGGCAAATAAAACCAGCAGAGTAAGCGCACCAATCAAGCCGAGTTGAATGGCGTAGTTCAGGACAATGTTGTGGGCGTGTTTAAACACCTCCCGAAACCACGGATCGGTGAAGCGTGCGGACAGCGCCTGCCGTGGTGCTTCGAGCGCATAACCGTGGCCCTGGATGGGTTTTTCGGCAATCAATCCGATTGCCTCCTGCCAGATGATGGCGCGATTATCGCGCAACATAAAAGTAGTCACATCCGCCGCCGCCGCAGGATATAACGCGGCGCGATTTGCCGACGACGCATAAAACAGCGCCGCCATCGCCACCAACCCGGTCAACACCATTGTCACAACAGTCCGCAGTTGATGTCGAGGGTCATTGAATTGCAGG
>JANPNU010000205.1:0-6259 GCA_031427615.1 Burkholderiales bacterium | reverse complement strand
AGCGCCACCCCGGTCAGTCCGACAAAAATTCCCAACCATTGTCGTGACGACGGTTTTTCGCCCAGCAGGTGCGCGGCGATCATGGCCGTCAACAGCGGTTGTGCGGAAAGTACAATCGCGACCACGCCGGCGGACAAGCCCTCGTATTGACCGTAATGACTGCCGGAAAGGTGAATGGCGTGCATTAATAGTCCGGCGATGACCACGTGTACCCACGTACGACTGGTGGTCGGCCAGCGTGGCTTTATCCAAATCAGGACGGGCAACAGACACACCATGCCGAGGGCGAAACGCATCGACAAAAAAGTAAACGGCGCGGCGTATTGCAGGCCGGTCTTGGTGGCGATAAAGCCGCTTCCCCAGACAATCACAAAATACCAGGCAAGAAACGTGTCCGATAACAGCGGGCGGGTTTGGGTGGTCAATGCCGTTCCTGTCCGGATTGGCCACGTTGCGCATCAGCGATCACCATGGCGGCACCGCGCTCGGCAATCATGATGGTGGGTGAATTGGTGTTGCCAGAGGGGATGGTCGGCATGATGGAGGCATCGATCACCCGTAAGCCATTTATTCCATGCACCCTTAAATGTGAGTCAACCACCGCCGTGACATCGTCGGCACGTCCCATTTTGCAAGTGCCGACCGGATGAAAAATGGTGGTGCCGATATTGCCGGCAGCATCAATCAACTGTTCATCATTTTGGAAGGCCCCACCCGGCATAAATTCCTGCGGCCGGTATTGTGCAAACGCTGGCGCAGCGGCAATTTTGCGCGTGAGTCTGATGGCGTCCACCGCGACCTGTTTATCCTCTGCAGTCGATAAATAGTTGAGTGTGATCGTCGGCGCTGCCAACGCGTCGGCGCTGGCGAGGCGTACATGGCCGCGTGACTTCGGCCGCAGATTACATACACTCATGGTGACGGCGGGAAAGGTATGTAGCGGTGAACCAAATTTGTCGAGGGACAACGGTTGAATGTGAAATTGCAAGTTGGCGGTCGTCTGCGCAGGATCGGATTTGGCAAACGCGCCGAGTTGCGACGGTGCCATGGTGAGTGGTCCGCTGCGCAACAAAGCAAATTGGGCGGCCATTTGCAGCTTTCCCCGCCAGCTGTGATACCACTCATTCAGGGTGCGAATGCCATGCACTTTGTAAGCAAGCCGCAACTGCAAATGGTCCTGCAAATTTTCACCCACCCCTGACAATTCATGGCTAACGTGGATGCCATGCGATCGCAGCTGATCAGGCGGGCCGATACCCGAAAGCTGCAGCAATTGTGGTGAATTGATTGCCCCACCCGCGAGCAATACTTCCGCTTGCGCGGCGACAAAAAATCGTTCGCCGTGTCGCAAAAATTCCACGCCGGTCGCGCGTTTTTTGGATGGTGCGACATCAATCACGATACGTGTGGCGTGGGCCTGGGTGACCACGGTCAAATTTGGTCGTGACTGTATGGGCTGTAAAAATGCCTTGGCGGCGCTCCAGCGCAAACCGAGGCGTTGATTGACTTCAAACGCAGCACTACCGGCATTGTCGCCGCCGTTGAAATCGGTGATTTTATGGATGCCACATTGCTCGGCGGCCGTCTGCCAGGTTTTTAATACATCCCAAGAAAGCCGTTGTTTGTCGACGCGCCACTCCCCCGTGTCACCATGCATTTCGGAAGGCCCCAAGTGGTGGTGTTCGGATGACTTGAATATCGGCAAAACGTTTTGCCAGCACCATGCATCGTCGCCGGTGAGGGCGGCCCATTGATCGTAGTCGCGCGCCTGGCCACGCATGTAAATCATGGCATTGATCGAGGAACATCCGCCGAGTGTTTTGCCGCGCGCATAAAGCAACGAACGACCGTTCAGACCGGGCTCAGGCGCAGTTTGATAACACCAGTCGGTGCGTGGATTACCAATGCAGAAAAGATATCCGACCGGAATTTGTAACCACATCCAATGATCGGATTTGCCTGCTTCCAGCAGGCACACTCGTTTGCTCGGATCAGCTGATAAACGATTGGCAAGCACACATCCGGCCGTGCCTGCGCCGACAATCACATAGTCGAAGTGACCAAATGGGTGGGGCGGATCGGTGGGGGTCATGGTGCAAAAAATGGTGGCAGGAGGATTAGTTCGTAGAATAGAGCAAATTCACAGCGGAGACCACGATGCCGATCAATTTGGATATTGCAGTAGGGGCGTCCGGCACTGCGTCATTGATGGTCACGGAAGAACATACCGCCGCACGCGTCGGCTCAGGCAAGATTGCCGTATTGGCGACACCCGTGATGATTAATGTCATCGAAGCGGCGGCGTTAATGGCGTGTGAGCCGCATTTACCGCCCGGTCATCAAAGCCTCGGCACCCATTTAAATATTTCGCACATCGCCGCCACGCCCGTGGGTATGGCCATCACGGCGCGGGCGGTGGTAACGAGGGTCGACGGCCGCAAGGTTTTGTTTGATATTGAAGTGCATGATTCGCGCGACCTGATCGGCAACGGCACCCACCAGCGGGTGGTCGTGAATGTTGAGAAATTTGATTTGCGGGTGCAGGAAAAATTGGCGCTCATCAAAAAGTGAAACATCAATATTGACGGGTGTTTCCAGACAAAACAGCTTCAAAAAGGCCGTCAGTCGGCTGGTTTCAATTTTGGAACTTTCCGCAGACACGCCGTCTAAACCCGATTTAAGGAAATCAACGTGAACGACTATGAGAGCGAAGCAATATTGACGATTGCCTTTATGGCCGCCTTTGTCGACGGCAACAATGGTGAGCAAGAGCGCGCGGAAATCCGCCGTATTGGTGACGCGTTGGGCGCCGGAAGCAGCATCAATACGGCCGCGATTTTTCAGAATGTGGTGCTGAAAAAATCAACGCTTGACGAGGTTGCCAAACGACTGACTACGCTTGAAGCAAAAACCATCGCTTACGAATTTGCGGTCGGAGTGTGTGATGCGGACGCCGCACAATCGGTTAGTGAAAAAACATTTCTGAACGAATTGCGTGTGGCGTTGGGCCTGGATGCGGCGGCGGTTGCCGGAGTCACGAACGACGCGGAAATGCTGGCGGCGGCACCGTTGACCGGTGGCGGAGCCACGGCGTTGTATGGCGCGCCGACGAATGGCACGCCGACGCCAATGGTCGGATTCGCCGCAACCATGACTCAGGCCGAGATGGACAAGTTGATTTTGAATTACAGCATTTTGAATGGGGCGCTTGAATTATTGCCACAGAGCCTCGCCTCGATGGCGATTATTCCATTGCAAATCAAAATGGTCTATCGACTCGGCAAGGCGCACGGCTTTGAACTCGACAAGGGCCACATCAAGGACTTTCTGGGCACACTGGGGGTGGGTCTGACGTCGCAATATATCGAGCAATTCGGCCGAAAATTAATCGGTGGATTACTGGGCAAAGTCGCCGGTGGCATCGGCCGTGCGGCTGGTAGCGCGGTGACCGGCTCCGCGTTTTCGTTTGCGACCACCTATGCACTTGGCCAGGTCGCCAAAAAATACTATGCCGGTGGGCGCACGCTCAGCACGGATACACTGAAACAAGCTTTTTCGGGCGTACTGGGTGAGGCCAAGCAATTACAAACACGTTACCTGCCGGACATTCAGCACCAGGCCCGCACCATGGATATCACCCAGGTGATGAAAGAGATCGCGCAGTAACGGTGCCGCGCTATTGCCCGAGCGCCGCGCTGGCCAACGCGGCGCGAATTTTTGGCAACGCCGCCCGTGTGGCGGCTTTCCCTCGGGCGATTGCCATTTTCCGGTAATCCACTTTGATGGAGGCGTAATAGCCCAGGTTGGGGTGAATCACGACATCGGCTAGGGACGATTCACTGGCGATCATGGCTGTGCGTTTTTGATCGCGCAATTGCCACGCCACGGAAACGGTTGGCGGTGTCGACGATAAATAGGCCGAGACGTCAACCGCAATCACCACGCGCGCGCCGAGGCTGCGCGCGGCTTTGATTGGCACCGGTGCTGCCTCGTCACCATCCTGATAAAGCACATCGCGAATGCGGACTGGAGTGAACTGAGCCGGGTTCGCACTGGAAGCATGCACCGCTGCAGCGGTATTGCCGACATTAAAGATAGTCAAATGATTGTCGGGCAATCGTGCCGCCGTCACGGCCAATTTTTTTGGTAGAGACGCCAATGACCGACTGCTGATTTGTTCGTCAATCCACTGGTAGACGGCGGGACCGTTGCCGACCAACCCTGAAGTAGAGATTCCAATTAATCGTTTGACGTCGAATTCAATCGCAAGCTTTTCAATATCGGCGGCTTTCATACCGCTTGCGTGCAATGCGCCCAATATCGCACCAACACTTGCGCCAACAATAAGGTCGGCCTCAATGCCGTGTTCTTCAAGTACCTTCAGTACGCCGATATGGGCAAAGCCTCGTGGGCCACCCCCGCCCAATACCAAGGCAATTTTTGGTTGTTGGTCCGGTGGGTAGGCTACAAATCGTGGTGCGTCCACACCGTTGTACTCGGCAATGCCACCGGCACATCCACAAAGGACTAAAAGTAGGCTGATCGCGAGTGATTTTGATGGGTACATGGACGATAATGACGGTTTGAATAATTCAGTATCCCGCAAAATATATGGCACAAATTTATGATGCAATTATTGTTGGTGGTGGTCACAACGGACTAGTTTGTGCCTGTTATCTGTCACAAAAAGGCATGAAGGTAAGGGTGCTGGAAAGCCGCTCCATTGTAGGGGGGACGGCGGTCACGGAGGAATTTTATCCCGGCTTTCGAAATTCAACCGCCAGTTACACCGTTAGCCTGTTGAATCCAAAAATAATCCGCGACTTGAATTTGGTCGCACACGGATTGACCGTGGTTGAACGACCCTACGCCAATTTTTTGCCGTTATCGGCCAAGCCGGGTGACTATTTGAAGGTTGGCGGCAGCCTCGTGGAAACACAAAAAGAGGTCGGAAAATTCTCGCTGCGTGATGCGGAAACACTGCCGCGTTATTACGCGATGCTTGAATGTGTGGCGGCGGTATTAAAAGACCTGTTGCTTGAAACGCCACCGAATGTCGGCGGCGGGATAAGCGATATATTGCAGGCGTGGAAGGTCGGCAAGCGCTTCAAGACACTGGATATGGCTGCGCGACGGGATGTGCTTGATTTATTTACCAAAAGTGCCGGCGATGTACTCGATCAATATTTTGAGTCGGACGCCATCAAGGCGTGTTTTGGTTTTGACAGTGTGGTCGGCAATTTTGCGTCGCCTTATACGCCCGGATCGGCCTATGTGTTGTTGCATCATGTGTTTGGTGAAGTGAACGGCAAACCCGGTACGTGGGGTCACGCCTTGGGCGGCATGGGCGCAATCACCCAGGCCATGGCCAAGGAAGCCGTCGCCCGCGGGGTTGTAATCAGCTTGAATGCCGAAGTCGAGTCGGTGTTGGTGGAAAAAAATGTTGCCGTTGGTGTGCAACTGGCGAGCGGCGAAGCGGTTCTCGCCAAGCGCGTGGTGTCGAATCTCAATCCAAAACTGTTGTTTGGAAAATTGGTCGCCAAGCAGTATGTTCCTGCTGAATTTACCCGGCGCATGAACGCCTATAAATGCGGTTCCGGAACATTTCGCATGAATGTTGCGCTGTCAGCTTTGCCTCAATTTGGTTGCCTGCCTGAAACTGGCAGTCATTTATCGAGTGGCATCATCATGGCTCCGACCATGCGTTATATGGAGCAGGCGTTTTTTGACGCCAAAACCACCGGCTGGTCGAAACAACCGATTGTCGAGATTCTCATTCCATCAATTGTGGATGATTCACTCGCTCCTGCGGGAAAACACGTCGCCAGTCTGTTTTGTCAGCATGTGGCACCGACACTGCCGAACGGTGATTGTTGGGACGATCACCGCGAAACAGTGGCAGATTTGATGATTGATACCGTTAATCAATACGCTGCTAATTTTGCAGCGAGTGTGATTGGCCGGCAGATTCATTCACCGCTCGATTTGGAGCGAAAATTTGGTTTGATTGGCGGCGACATTTTTCACGGCGCTCTATCGCTCGATCAGTTGTTTTCCAGCCGGCCGATTCTCGGCTACGCGGATTACCGCACACCCGTCAAGGGTTTGTACCAATGCGGTGCCAGCACCCATCCCGGCGGGGGCGTGACCGGCATTCCCGGACATAATGCGGCCAGGGAAATATTGCGCGATCATTAACCTGCATATTTCACGGGGTTGTGTTCGATGAGGTGAAGCGGGGGTTTCGTGGTGCGCGCGC
>JANPNU010000204.1:0-3204 GCA_031427615.1 Burkholderiales bacterium | reverse complement strand
GGCTTCCCTCCCCCCTCGAGGGGGAGGGAGCGAGAGGGAAGGGGATGGTTGCGCCGCCAACCTTTCCAGAATCCTCGTCAACACCCCCCGGCAAATTCTGCCGCACCTCATTGTTCCAAAGCCGCTCAACCACAAACCCCTGGGCGCGCAACCAGTCATCCCGCACCTCATCGTGCGCCGAGCCATTGTGCTGGCCGCCGTCCAATTCAACGATCAGGCGGCGTTCAAAACACACAAAGTCAACGACGTATTTTCCCAACGGTTGCTGGCGTTTGAATTTGGCCTCACCCAGACGACGCTCGCGCAGGTGTTGCCAAATCGTGGCTTCGGTGTCCGTTTGTGCCGCGCGCAAGGTTTTTGCAAAGGCGATTGGCGTCATTTTTGAAACCGCTGATGCCCGGTAAACAACAAATAATGTTTATTCACCGCGCGGCCAATCATGGTGATGCCGACTTGTTTGGCGATGTCGTAGCCCATTTGTGTCAGGCCTGAGCGCGACACCAAAAACGGGATACGCATTTGTGCCGCTTTGATGACCATTTCGGACGTGAGGCGGCCAGTCGTGTAAAAAATTTTGTCGCCACCGTCCACACCTTCGAGCCACATCCAGCCGGCGATTGCATCGACGGCGTTGTGACGGCCAACGTCTTCAACAAAAGTCAGAATGGTGCCATCCACATTGCTGGCGAGTGCACAGCCATGCACCGCGCCGGCCTGTTTGTAAATTGATTCGTGGATACGAACATTGTTGAGCATGGCAAACAACGTTTCCTGTTTGAGCGAAACATCATCACGCAGGTGAATGGTGTCGATTTCTTCCATCAGATCGCCGAACACGGTGCCCTCACCACAGCCGGTGGTTTTGGTGCGTTTGGCCATTTTTTCGTCGAGGTTTTTGAGGCCGTGGCGGGTGGTGACGGAGCAGGCGTTGACTTGCCAGTCCACCTGCACCGAGGCAATTTCGTCAATCGACGGCAACAGACGCTGATTACGCAGATAACCGATCACCAATGCCTCGGGTGCGGCACCAAGGGTCATGATGGTGAGGATTTCGCGTTTATCAACGTAAATGGTCAACGGGTGTTCGCCGGCGATGGGCGTCGGTTGGGTGACACCGGCTTCGTTGATCGCATCAACCGTGAACGTGGATGGTCGCGCGGCGTTGCTGAGGGTTGGGCGGGTGGTCATGGCCTATTTTTCATCGCCGTTGCGGTTTTTGTTGCCGCCACCGCCACCAATCAACATCGTAAAACCAACCGCCGAAACAATCAGCGTCAATACCAACACAAAGGTGCTGGTGCGACCGGTGACGCTGGCGGCATAAACGAATATCCCCCACGGGGCAAGCAGCAGAATAAGGGCGATGATGATTTTCATGGTGGCATTTTTCGAAAGTGCAGAAAGTGCAATAACAGCGGCCATTTTCAAGCATAAATGGCGCAACGTGCGCACCTATGCTGGCCTTTTAATCGACTTCTTTTTTGTTTGCCATCGTGTTTGCGGCCGCGAGCGCAGTCTCACTCAAAACGTCGGCAGTGACGGTGAATCGCATGGCTATTTGGTTGGCAGGATTGGGGATGTCCATGCTGGCCTGTTTGCCGGCGGCGAGCTTGAGAACAACCTTGAGCGAGCGAACCTGTTTGACCGGCTGTTGGTCAACAATTTCGGTTTCAATCGTTTTGACATCAACGGCCATATTAATGGTGCCATCCGGTTGCAAACTTGGTTGCAGGTTCAGATCGAGTTGGTAACCTGGCTGCGGCGGTTTTCCGGCGGCAGGCGCGGGGCCCTTGCCAATCTTGATGATGGCGGCCTCATTATTTTTGGTCACAAGGTTGGGCGACGCAACCAGCGTTTCGCCGGCATAAATGGCCGCCGATATTTTGATCAAAGGAGTTTGTGCATAACCAGATGCCGATGTAACCGCAACCAACACGGTTGCCAGCAAAGTGGACAGACGAAGCAGCGTTTTTTTCATTCAATTTCCATGGCAATTTGCAATGGGGTGTTTGTCAATACGTGAAACACGTGATATAAATTTTATCGACTCGCCTGACGGATCCACTTTACCAGTGGATAGGCCGCCTCACAGCGTTCGGCGATCCACGCGGCCAGCTGTGTGGGCGGCTTGGTGAGCAGACTGGTTTCGGTCACACAAATAAAATGCCGGTTCTTGATGTGATCAATCATCGGCAAATCCGGCAGAAATCCCTTTGGTGGTCGCAACATGCGGTCTTCCTCCGACAAACCGCCGTAAATCTGCAGCAGACGCGGATTGGTCAAGACTGCTGTAAATTTTTTTGGTTCGCTGACCAGTGCATCGCGCAATTTTTTGTGAATGGTTTTGTCCGGCAGATACAGTCCGCACGCCACCATCAGCCGACCGGTGTGGTCAATATGCAGGTAATACATCGGCCGTGTTTTGTCGGTGGTGCGTGCGCCGATCACCGCACCAAAATGGGTCTTGAGTGGTGATTTGTCCTTGGAAAATCGCACATCCCGATAGATGCGAAACAACGCCTTTTTGGGTGTGAATGGCGGCAGGTCATCGTCGAATTGCTGGATGCGATAGCCAACATCGGCAACCAGCTCAATAAACTCTTCCCGCAAAATATCGTAGTGCGGTTTGTTATGTAAAAACCAGGATTTGGTGTTGTTGGCGTGTAGTTCAGCGAGGAATTGAAGCAGGGCGTGAAGGTGCATTGTCAGGTCAGGATGTCGATGGCAAAGCGGTGAAATGGCGAATATGGGGTGGGTGAATAGTGGCAAAGCAGGCGTAAAAAACTAACCACCGATAAAACTCATCTCGACTTTTTTCTCGCGTACCGTCTCGGCCGTGCGTGTCTCGGAATAATTGTCATGGCGCTGCTGCCAAATGCCGGCCAGCGCATCGCGAATTATTTCATCGCTGGCGCCGCCGCGCAAAAGCGATTTGAGGTCATAACCCTTTTGTGCAAACAAGCAGGTGTACACCGCGCCGTCGGTCGAGATACGGGCGCGGGTGCAGGTATGACAAAACGCTTCCGTCACACTCGAGATCACGCCAAATTCGCCGCTGCCGTTGGTGTACTTCCAGCGTTTGGCGACTTCACCAATGTGGTTCGGGTTGACGGGTGCGCACGGCAGGACCGCATGGATACGACGCACCACTTCACGTGAGGCAATCACATCATCCATACACCAGCCGTTGGTCGAGCCCACGTC
>JANPNU010000203.1:0-2394 GCA_031427615.1 Burkholderiales bacterium | reverse complement strand
TGCCATTTAACAACGGCAGCACTTGTGTCGCGGCATGCATGGCCGGTGTAATTGCCGCAATGCTGGACTCCAGATCAAACGCTTTGCACGACAAGATAATAACGTCGTATTCCGGTTTGACGCTGGCCGCAAGAGAGGTTTTGACCGGAATGACCATGCGCTCTTTTGTGGTCTCGATCACCAACCCATCTGCGGCGAGTTGTGCCGCGCGTTTGTCGCGGACCAAAAAAGTGACATCGGCACCCGATTGCGCCAGACGCCCACCAAAATAACCGCCGGTTCCGCCGGCACCGAGGATGAGTATTTTCATGTGGGCATTATGCGTGGAAGCGACGGCCTTGTTTGGCTGTGGGTGATTGTGGATGAGAGCATAGTTGGGAATTTTTGAAGAAATGAATGTGGACGGGCAGTTTCGGCAAAAATGATCTGAAACACCGCATCAATAAAGGAGTTTTAATATTTTTATTGCTTTCCGAACGACGACAAACAGGGTGCTGTCAATTCGAACGGCGTGTCGTGAGAAATCCCGTATTGCCGTGTGATGCATTGCCGCCTGATGCGTAAACTATGGTTTTCACATCGCAAGCTAGAAAGCCGTCATTGAAATGAAATATCTACACACCATGGTGCGCGTCACCGACCTCGACGCCTCGCTCGATTTTTATTGCAACAAGCTGGGACTGGTGCTGACGCGCCGCAATGAATATCCCAAGGGTCGCTTCACACTGGCGTTTGTCAGCGCGCCGGGTGATGAGGCGGCGGCGATAGAGCTGACCTACAACTGGCCGGAGGAAGGTAAACCAGCCGAGGTGTTGGGCAACGCCCGCAATTTTGGGCACATCGCCTATGCGGTAGACAATATTTATGAGACGTGCCAGCGGCTTATGGACAAGGGGGTGGTGATTAATCGGCCCCCGCGTGATGGCCGCATGGCGTTTGTGTTGTCGCCGGATCATGTTTCGATTGAGCTGTTACAAGCCGGCACCGCCCTTGAGCCAGCCGAGCCGTGGTTATCGATGCCCAATACCGGCGTCTGGTAAGCGGATTGAATCCGGTTGATGATCGTGGCCGTATTGCAGCGGTCGATGTCCATTTGTCCGATGTGAGGTGCGTCACTTTGTCACCGTGGCAGCGTGTCACCGTGGCGCAACGGTTTTTCGCAGGATTACAATCCGACACAATTTACGGCGATAAAGAGTGGTGTTCGCATCGCATAATGGGTGCGAGTCGAGGGATATTATCTATGCCATCACATCAAAATAATCGAATTGACGGAACAGGGAATGCACCATGACGATTGAGAACAAATTTCTGGCTGCGTGGTTCGAGAAGTCGTTCAGGAGCGGGTTGTCGATGGTACTTGTGGTCACAGCCGTTGCCTTTGCCAATTCAGTGCATGCGCAAACAGGTAATGTTGCGTCAGGTGAAATCCTATATTTCACTAACTGTGCGACCTGCCACTTTCCCGTGGTTGGAACCTTGGCTGCCAGAGCGACGACGCTCCAAAAATTGAACAATGCCTTAAATAGCGTGAATCAAATGTTGGATAGATTTGGAGGGGCTTCGTTTTTCTCCGAACAGCAAAAAGCCGACATCGTCGCCTATATTGTCAGTCAGGTCAGCGGCCCGGTTCTGCAAAGCCAAACCATCACCTTTCCAGCGATCAATTCATTTGCATGGAACGGCATTGGCGTCACACCGACCGCCACCGCCTCATCCCTATTGCCGGTCACCTACGTGGTGATTTCCGGCCCCTGTTTAATCAACGGCTCAAAACTGGTTGGCACCGCTGTTGGACTGTGCACTATTGGTGCCAATCAAGTCGGCAACAGTAGCTTCAGTGCGGCGCTGCAAGTGAGCCGTCAAGTGACCACGACATTCCTGGGCCTCGCCAAACGGGGTGGCGTCGACATCGATGGCAATAACCGTGGGCAAATTGTGCTACGTAGTTCGACCGGTGCCACCACCATCGGCCGCCTGAATGCCACCAGCGGCCAATTCGATTTCACAACCACCACCGATCCTGGCGCGAATTTTCGTTACGTTGGCCTGGTCGATTTTGGCAACAATGGCCGCACCGATTTGGCCATTCAGGACCTTACCCAGGGTGAATTTGGCGAGGTATTTACGCTCAACGAATTGGTGCCCGCCAGCAAGCTGTTGATGCGCACCGTTAAGCGCGTGTGGGATGTGCAGGCGGTTGGGGATCTTGACGGCGACGGCGTGGGGGACATGGTTTGGCGTTATTTGGGATTCACGCCGGAGCGTCCGGGTGACACTGGTGTGTCCTACATTTGGTTCTCCAATGCCGCAGGCGGGGTTCCGGTGGTGCGCAAGCGCGGCGGCGGCGCGCCGCTTGATTGGCAATTGCTGGGTGCGGCGGATCTGAATGGG
>JANPNU010000202.1:0-3046 GCA_031427615.1 Burkholderiales bacterium | reverse complement strand
GTCACCATTTGCTTGAAAAGCGAGAAAATCTGTCCTCAATTGGCTCATTTTTCGCACCGATTCTTTAAGGCCGACAGGCTGCTAGCAATGGCAACCGTTTTGGGATATTTTTGCTTCAAGTTGCCCGTGAATAGGCGAGTTTCATTGTGAGTTCGTCCAAGCAGGGGTTTTACTCGAAATTCGTGATGTCGCTGCGGCTGTTTCGTTATTTTATGAACTGTTGGCCGCCGTTTATTGGCATGCGCATACACATTGAGCATATCAGCGACGATTGGCAGACCCTGCGCATGCGCATGAAGTTGGGCTTGGGTAACAAGAATTTTGTTGGTTCCCACTTCGGCGGTGGTTTGTTCGCCATGGTGGATCCTCTTTATATGGTGATGCCCATGCATCTGCTGAGCCGCGATTATCTGGTCTGGGATAAATCCGCAAAAATAGACTTTGTCACGCCCGCTCGCGGCACGGTTTACGCCCACTTCAGCATCAGCAATGCGATGCTTGATGAAATCAAGGCAAAAACGGCTGGCGGTGAAAAATTTGCGCGACCTACCCAATCGACATTGTTGATGCCGCCGGAAAGCGCGTCGCGCGCGTCGACAAGACTCTCTACATTCGGCTCAAGCGTCCGTGATATTTTGCCTTTCAATGCAATATTCATCCCGCGAAGGGCGTGAGATTCCGACCCTGTCGGCTAAAATATCGACATGTTAGAACCCGACCGTCTTATTTCAGCTGGCAAGGCATCGACTGTTGAAGAGGTGCAAGAGCGGGCGCTGCGGCCGAAACTGCTTGACGAATATGTCGGGCAGGAAAAAATTCGCGAGCAGTTGTCGATTTTTATCGCCGCCGCCCGTGGGCGCAACGAGCCGCTTGATCACACCCTGTTATTTGGCCCACCGGGGCTGGGCAAAACCACGCTGGCGCACATCATCGCCCGTGAAATGGGTGTGAATCTAAAACAAACATCGGGCCCGGTGCTTGAGCGCGCCGGGGATTTGGCGGCGATGCTGACCAATCTTGAGCCCAACGATGTTTTGTTTATCGACGAGATTCATCGATTAAGTCCAGTGGTTGAGGAGATTCTTTATCCCGCGCTCGAGGATTACCAGATTGACATCATGATTGGGGAGGGACCGTCCGCACGTTCGGTCAAACTCGATCTGCCGCCGTTTACATTGATCGGCGCGACCACTCGTGCCGGCATGCTGACCAATCCGCTGCGGGATCGATTCGGCATTGTGTCGCGACTGGAATTTTATTCGCCGATGGAATTAAAACGTATTGTCACCCGTTCGGCGTCCTTGCTCAATGTTGGTCTCGACGACGCGGGATCACTGGAAATCGCCAAGCGTTCGCGCGGAACACCGCGTATCGCCAATCGTCTGTTGCGCCGGGTTCGGGATTTTGCGGAAGTGAAATTTGACGGCAACATCAGTAAAATTATTGCCGACGAAGCCCTGAAAATGCTCGATGTGGACGCGGTTGGACTCGACGTCATGGATCGCAAAATGCTGCTGTCGATCATCGAAAAATTTGCCGGCGGGCCAGTTGGTGTCGAAAACCTGGCCGCTGCAATTGGCGAAGAACGCGACACCATTGAAGACGTATTGGAGCCGTATTTGATTCAGCAGGGATATTTGCAGCGTACGCCGCGCGGCCGTATGGCCACCATGCTTTCATACCAGCATTTTGGTTTGGTGATGCCGGCGAATAACCAGCCGCCCGGATTGTTCTGATGGCGAAAATTTCTTTGAAGGATGCGCAACAAACGCAGCTTTTTTCATACTCATTTCCGCTGCGTGTTTATTACGAGGATACCGACGCCGGTGGTGTGGTGTATCACGGCCAATATGTGCGATTTTTGGAGCGCGCCCGCACCGAATGGCTGCGGCAGCTGGGTTTTAACAATACCGAGCTGGAGCGCAAATATAAAATGCTCTGGGTGGTGACGGAAATGACGCTGAATTATGTCAAGCCGGCCAGACTCGATGACAACCTGGATGTGACCGTCGCCGTTGAGACCATGGGGCGTGTGCGTTGCACGTTTCACCAGGCGGTGCGACGGGGTGAGACTGAGTTACTAACCGCGCGGGTGACCGTGGCAACAGTGGCAGCCGACTCATTTAAACCAATTGAACTTCCCGCCGATCTCAAACGAAAAATGGAGGCGACCTGCCTGTGAATGCTTTAAACGCGATCAATATTCATCCTGATATGGCTATTTGGGCGCTGGTGATGCAAGCGTCCATTGTGGTCAAAATTGTATTGCTCGTCCTGGTGCTGGCGTCCATGTTTTCATGGTGGTACATCTTTGTAAAAATGTTCACCTTACGCAAGGCAAAAAAACTGGCGGAAGAATTTGAGCGAGAATTTTGGGGTGGCTCAGACATTGTCGGCCTGTATCAACGATCCGCCTCCGGCCACTACGAAACGCAGGGTATGGAGCGCATTTTTGAAGCGGGCTTCAAAGAATTTTTGAAACTTAAAAGCAAATCCGGATCCGACATTGGTGCCTTGATGGATGGCACCCGACGTGCCATGAAAGCGGCGTTTCAACGTGAGCTCGATTTTATGGAGCGACACCTGTCCTTTTTGGCCACGGTTGGTTCGGTTAGCCCGGTGTCGAAATGATCATTTTGGTGAGCCCGGTAATCTATAAGATCTTGACCGTTAAAAAAACTGAACTTCTCGTCAGCGAAACCCATGAAAGACAGTAAGTTGCGGTACACTGTAGAGGTTTCAAGATGCTTCAACGCACCTGTTACAAGGCAATTTTACGATGCTTGAAGTTTGAAGTTGTCCATGTGGTGTTGAGCTGTAAATGACGACACTTCACTCTTGCTGTACCGTTTATTACAGGCAGAGAGTCGTCATTTTTTGATAGCTGTACAACTTTCGTGAAATTTTGTCGAGAAAAATTGAAAAGAAATCGTTATTTTGACCAAAAACCAAAAACGTTTTTACCGAGAAAAAACGATCCAGGGTAATGACCTGATCCACCCATAAGGCCATTCCTTAAAAATAAACAATCTCGCGATAATTTATG
>JANPNU010000201.1:0-5108 GCA_031427615.1 Burkholderiales bacterium | reverse complement strand
TGGTGGCGCCGTGCAGTCCGGCCTTCGCCGCAGAGTAATTGACCTGACCGCGATTGCCGAGCAGCCCGGCAACCGAGGTGATGGTCACAATCCGTCCCCAGCGCGTTTGGATCATTGGCATCAGCAGCGGCTGCGTCACGTTATAAAAACCATTCAGACTCACGTCGATCACACGTCGCCAACGCGCCTCATCCATGGCGGGCAATAACACGTCGTCGTGGATGCCGGCGTTGTTGATCAGCACCTGAATGGGGCCTGACTTGAGCAGCACCATCAGTGCGGATGTTGTTGCGGCGTGATCACATACGTCAAATGCGACGGCTTCGGCACGGCCACCGTTGCCGCGCAATTCCGCAGTCAATAATTCGGCCTCTGCAAAACGTGTGTTGGCATGGACAACAACGTGAAATCCCCCAGCCGATAATTCACGACAAATGGCGGCACCAATGACGCCGCTGCCTCCTGTCACCAAAGCACGTTTCATCATGACGGACTCCCGTTGTCTTCAATGTACATCAGTGTGAATTGCCCGCTCAACACCTGCTTCGTGCCAGCAAACACCGCGAATGAAAAAATTCCACCTATTGGGTCGCGGTGCAAAAGTGTTGCTTCGACCACAATTTCTCCCGCAACAGAATCGAGCCACGGCTGCGTGGTTATCACATTCTTGAGCGCTGCCAATACGCCGCTGCGTGGTGCGGCATCACCCAACAAAAGTGTACCGTGCACCGCTGCGGCTTGCGCGGCATATTCGATGCCGGCCAGTGTGGCCAGGCCTGCGGCACCGCGCAGGGGATTGTTGGCAGCATGGTGTGAATCAGCGGCGCAGCGAATACTGCTTTCGTCCCATTGCAACACCCGATCAAGCAGGCACATGTTGCCCGCGTGCGGCAGGCGGGAGGCAATGGCTTTTTTGTCTAACATCGCGTCACCTCCAGATCCAACTCCGGCGAGAGCGGCAACAAAACAGCCTGACCGGTTGGATCGGCGATCAGCCCCAGCGCGGCAAACCCTCTGGCACTGGCGTTTGCATGCCAGGCGCATGGAATCCATTCTGGCCATGCCGCGTCGCCGCGACGAGGCACAATGTTCAGACTCCAGGAGGCCAGCGGTGTGTTGCCTGCGCACGGAGTCAACACCAGGGCAATTGCGGATGGTTCGATGACCGGCATCACTGCTGAGATTGGCGGCGGCAGTGGACTGTCATAACAAACGTAGAGCACCGGCACGTTTTCAGCGACCACTTGCGCAACAGCATTGAGCAATCCCGCCGCAAAACTCCATTCACCGCGGCAGACACTGCTGGCCGCGCGGGTGGCGTTCATGGCAATGCTGTAATAACCGCTGGGGGCGTTATGCACCGAGTTATGGAACAGGGTGGGGGAGACCTCGCGGCTGCCTGCCAGCGCTTCGCACAGCTGGTGCGTGATCACGCCCGCGGCCTCGTAGGATGAAAACACCATTGCCATTTCTTGTGGCGTCAGCGCAGTCTGCTGCAGCGCCTGTTCGGCCGCTGCCAGCGCAAGCCGGACCGTTGGGCTGCTGCGCCGCCGCTCCGTCGGCGCCAAACAAGCCGGCTGTGGCGGGCTCAACAAAGTCGCAACATAGCAATGTTTTCCTGACAGTACTTCCTTTGTTGTTTGCCAGTCCGCCAAACCGGTCGCAAGCACGCCAACGGCGTTGATCGATACACGCATCATTGGCTGCGACCGAATAACAGCGCGCAATTGCTGCCGCCGAATCCGAAACTGTTGCTCATGACACGATCAACCCGGCTGTGGCGTCCCGCAACGACGATTTCGCAGCGGGTTTCTGGATCCACGTTGATGGTGGTTGGGCTGCCGGGAATAAAATTGCCTTCAATGCAAAGGAGCGCAATTGCCGCCTCGGTGATCCCTGCCGCGCCCAGAGTGTGTCCGGTAAAACCCTTGGTCGACGAACAGGCAGTGGTCGCGCCAAATACGTCGTGTACGGCGCGGCCTTCCGCGCGGTCATTGGCCAGTGTCGCCGTGCCATGCAAATTCACGTAATCGACGTTTGCCGGTGCACAGCCGGCACGCTCCAGTGCTTCATGCATCGCGCGGCGGGCACCATCGCCATCTGGGTGCGGTGTTGACATGTGGTGCGCATCACTGGTTTCGCCGTACCCTAAAAGATGCAAGCCGGTGTCGCCAACGTCCATTTTTTCTATTAGCGCAAACCCTGCTGCTTCGCCGATTGACAGCCCGCGCCGCGCCACATCAAACGGACGACACACATCAGGCGAAACCAGTTGCAGCGAATTAAAACCGTACAAGGTTGTATGACAAAGACTGTCCACCCCGCCGACCACGGCCGCATCAATGAGTCCCAACCGGATGACGCGCTCGGCCAGGCAAAATACTTGTGCACTCGACGAACCCGCGGTGGAAATGGTCATCGCCGGGCCGGTAAGGCCGAGTACCCTGCGCACAAATTCAGTCGTCGCGTCGAGGTTGTGGGTGGTGGCATAACGATAGTCCGCGGGAAGCGCGCCGCTTGCCGGATCGCGACGTTGATAAGCCAACTCGGTTGACAGGATGCCGGAGGTGCTTGTGCCGATAAACACACCGACCCTGTCCGCACCGTGACGACGCTGTGTGTCGCCGACCGCGGCCACAAAATCATCCTGCTCCAAGGCCAGCAGCGCCAGGCGATTGTTTCGGCAGTCAAACGCGCGCAGCGCGTGCGGGATCGTGACACAAGATTCAGTATCCAGATTCGGTATCCGCCCGATCCAGCACGGCAAGGGTGCCCAAGGCAAATCGTTGGGCGTGAGTCCACAGCGCCCCTCACGCAACGCAGCGGCAGTCGCGACGTTGCCGATACCGGCAGCGTTGGTTGTTGTATACGCAAAGATGGCTAGAGGAGACATGGATAAAACTTGAACATGAATGGACGGTGGGATGTGGCTATTGGTTTGGACGCGCGGGGACAACATTGGCGCGTCGTGCCCACAATGCTGACATCAATAAGGCCAGTGCCGCGCCCAAGGCAACGGTGCTGCCAATTGCATGCAAAACAGGCGTCGAGGATAAGGCAAGAAAGCCGAATGTCACGATGGTGGAAATGCTGCAAACGGCCAGCGCCAGCCGGGTGCGGGATCGTTCGTCCGCATCCAGTGCGACGCGCTCAAAGAACAGTGCGTAGTTGAGGCCCACACCAAGTACCAACAAGAGCGCGACCAGATGAAACACACTGAGGCGGGCGCCCAAAACCACCAGAACGGCCACCGTGAGGACAAGTGCCGCCGCTGCGGGGAGGGCAACCCGAAATGCTCGTTTGGCCGAGCGTAATCCCGCAATCAGCAACAGCAAGATCAAGCCGGCGCCCCACGCTGCTTGTGATAACGCTTCCTTGCGGAAGCCGTCAACCATGTCTGACGATATCTGCGAGAGATTGACAACCTGGCTGTTGGTGTGTGGATTTGCCGCCAGGTCTTGCGCAAGCATTTGTGTGCCGCCGACGCCGGCAAGTCCACCAAGAGGGGCAAGCACCAGCCATTGCCCGTCGAGTTCGACGACCAGTGCGCTCAAGCGCGCACCGAGCGGGGTGCCGGCGTAGGACGCCATTGTCACGGGCGGGGCATTACGCGCAGCAGCGACGTCATCAACAAAGGGCGTGAAGGCGTCTGGTCTGAATACAAGACCCTTTACTGCCTCCGCAAGGTTTTTTTCGAGCGCAAGGCGTTCTGGCAGTGCGTGCAGGCGTGCACGCTGGGTGTCTAAAGTTGGCAGGTACTTGGCCGGTGAATCAAAACTGCGAATCCACTTTTTCTGCTGCCAGCCACTCAATACAGGCAGCACACTCTCTGCGGCATGTAATGCTGCCTCTTGACTTTTGCCACGGCTCGCCACGAACATACTGACTTCCGGTGCGCCCATTTCCTGGCGAAGCGCGGCGTCGAGAGCCCGCATTTTGGGCGGTACCGGGCTGATGCCGGCGAGATCGCGTTGCCACCACGATGGATACAGGTGCAGCAGCCAGGCGGCAGCGGCGACGACCACCATGGCAGCGACCACGCTGGGCCAGCGCGAACGGTCAAACAATTCGGCGGCTGGCACGTTGAGACGCCGAAATGCCAGCACATGATCACCAAGCAGCCAGGGAATCAGGGTTTGCGTGGTTATGCCGGCCACCAGCACGCCCACCATGGTGAGCACACCCAACTGGGCAAGGCCCTGAAAGCTCGATAACGTGAGTGCCAGCGCGCTGACAACCGTTGTCAGGACCGCCAATGTGAACGTCATCCGCAACCGTCTTGCCGTCACACGGGCGGCCTCGTTGGGCGCGGTATTGAGTAGCAGGTAGCTCGGATAGTCAACCGCTTCGCCAATCAGCGTGGCGGCAAAACCCAGCGTGATGGCATGGACAGAGCCGAATACAGCGTTGACGACGAGCATGCCAATCAGTAAACCGAATGCCACCGGGATCACAACAAGCACAACGGCCAACGCTGAGCGGTAAATAAAAACCAGCATGGCCAGAATCACCAGCGCCGATAAGGTGCTCAATCGTTCGGCGTCGCTGCGAATCAATTGTCGCGATTCCGCCGCAAACACACCCGGCCCGGTCAGGATCATGCTGACGGTTGAATTTTCTTTGGCGAGTGCCCGCTTCACGGCGGACATCGCTTGTTCTTGCCGATCGCTATCGAAGCCGGGTGCCCGCGTTTGCGCAATCAAAAATGCGCGCTTACCGTCCTGGCTAAACCAGACGCCGTGACGCAGCTGAGGCATGGCACCGCTATCGAACTGGCGAACAATGGCGAGAAATTCACCGGTGGGGTCACGTGCCATGATCGATCTTGACAGTGTGCCGAACGGCGACGCCAATTGCGTCAGTTGCTCTTCGAGCGCCAGCCGTAATCCGCGCGTGGCAAATTTTTCTTCGCTGATGGATGGGCTCAGGGCGTAGCGATGTTTCATCAACACTTCGCCTTGCGTGGCGAATTGGTTAAAACCAAACGCGGGCTGGTAACTAAAGCGTATCTTGAAAACTTCATCGCCAGCGCTTCAAAAAAGCATTAACGCAAAATTTAGCCCAATTTTTTGGTTAAGTTCAAGTATTTAAACCAAACTATCCGCGAC
>JANPNU010000200.1:0-2365 GCA_031427615.1 Burkholderiales bacterium | reverse complement strand
GTCGGTTTTGTTTTTACGAGAGCCATTATGCCGCCCCTTCCGTAAATTGAATGTCGCCTTCACCCTTCAAGCAGACATACGCCTTCTTGACATGGTTGCGACGGCCTTCAAAACGTCCGTGACGTTTTGCTTTGCCTTTTTGGTTAACAATATTCACGCTAGCGACTTCAACTTTTTGCTCTTTAAATAGCAATTCAACCGCCGCCTTGACGTCTGCCTTGGTTGCGCTTGGCAGAACTTCAAACACAACCTGCTTCTGCTTGTCGGCCACCATGGTGGCTTTTTCGGAAATAACCGGTCTTAACAAGACCGTCATTAATCGTTCGGCGTTCATGCGAGCACCTCTTCGAATTGTTTTAACGCACCTTTTGTCAACACTACGTTCGCAAAACGAACGAGATTGACTGGATCAGCGTACTTGGCTTCGACTACCATCACATGCTCCAAATTGCGCGAGGAGAGGTATAGATTTTCGTTAAAGTCATCAGTAATAATGAGCACTTGCGCCATCCCCATGCCCTTGAGCTTGGCGACCAACTCTTTGGTCTTTGGTGCACTAAGCGTCATGTTTTCAACAACTGACAAACGATTTTCACGAACCAGTTGCGAAAGAATCGCAGCAATACCCGCGCGATACATTTTGCGGTTTACTTTTTGCGAAAAATTTTCGTCAGGCGAATTCGGGAAAATCCGACCACCACCACGCCACAAAGGTGACGACGCCATACCGGCACGGGCACGGCCCGTACCTTTTTGACGCCATGGCTTTTTGGTAGATTTTTGTACGTCGCTACGACCCTTTTGCGCGCGGTTGCCCGAACGTGCGTTGGCCTGATACGCCGTGACGATCTGATGCACCAGCGCTTCGTTGTAGTCGCGGCCAAACAATTCAGCCGATGCTGCAACGGTACCGTTTGCGGCACCATCTTCATTTATAACTTTGAGTTCCATTATTTGGCCCCCTTCGCTTTCGGTGCTTTGGCCGCAGGGCGCACAACAACCGTTCCGTTCTTTGCGCCGGGTACAGCGCCCTTGACCAAGATCAGCGAGCGTGCGACGTCAATACGCGCAACCTCGAGCATCGGCATGGTTGACGAAACGTCACCCAGATGTCCGGCCATGCGCTTACCTGGGAAAACACGGCCCGGGTCCTGCGCCATACCGATTGAGCCTGGTACGTTATGCGACTTAGAGTTACCGTGCGAAGCGCGGTTAGACGAGAAGTGATGGCGTTTAATTACACCCGAAAAACCTTTACCCAATGTTGTGCCGGACACATCGACTTTTTGGCCGACGGCGAACATTTCAACAGAGAGTACTTCGCCAACTTTTAATTCGGCGAGCTTTTCAGGGGCGATGTTAAATTCTTTAACAACGGAGCCGGCTTCAACACCAGCTTTGGCGTAATGCCCGGCTTGCGCCTTGGCCACGCGGGATGCACGACGGGTACCAAAAGCAACTTGGACACCAGCGTAACCGTCAATTTCAGGGGTTTTGAGTTGTGTGACTCGGTTATTCGACACGTCCAGCACTGTCACGGGGATGGCAGAACCATCTTCCGCGAAGATGCGAGTCATGCCGACCTTCCGGCCGACGAGACCTAAGCTCATCTTCTTTCCTTTTATGTTTAGCCTCGAAAACCCATTAATATCAAGATCTTACGAGGTGTTCGCTACAATTGGCGAACTGGTTAATTTCGTGTAGCAGCGTTTGCCGGCCTTTTCGGCTCAATCCAAACGGAGGCAAATTATAGCTGCCTCACCAATATAAATCAACAGCTTACAGCTTGATTTCTACGTCCACGCCTGCCGGCAAGTCCAATTTCATCAATGCGTCGACTGTTTTATCGGTCGGATCAATGATGTCCATCAGGCGCAAATGGGTACGTATTTCCATCTGGTCACGCGACGTCTTATTCACGTGCGGCGAGCGTAACAAGTCAAATCGCTCGATTTTTGTCGGCAACGGGACTGGGCCTTTAACAACGGCACCGGTACGTTTTGCCGTTTCGACGATTTCAGCTGCCGATTGATCAATCAAACGGTAGTCAAACGCCTTCAGGCGAATACGAATTTTTTGTTTGGCGAGTTGTGCTGTTGCCATCTCGTTTCCTTTAAGCCGCTCTAATTGCAGCCGTTACTTGGGTTAAATCTTTCCGAACCGGAAGGGAGCGAGAGTTTTTAAAATGAACCCCAACCACCCTTCGTCTTCCGGCGTTACTTTGCTATTTCAAAACCTTTGAAACCACACCGGCGCCAACGGTACGGCCGCCTTCGCGAATCGCAAAACGCAGCCCTTCTTCCATCGCAATCGGCGCAATCAACTGCACCACAATCTTGACGTTGTCACCAGGCATCACCATCTC
>JANPNU010000199.1:0-2150 GCA_031427615.1 Burkholderiales bacterium | reverse complement strand
CGCTGGATGGCGGACGAATTCTGGTGGGATTGTTGCCGAATCGGGCGGCCTATGAATTCTCCAAGTTGGAGCCTTTTGGCATGTTTATATTGGTGGGCTTGATCCTGACGGGGGTGGTTGGATTTTTTCTGGGGCCGATGGTTCGGTTTTCAATGAACGCGGTATACTCGCTTATTGGATTAAATTAGTAGAAAATAGCAATAACGTTCAAACAGCTGTATTCGCCAATCCGCCTCCCGGTGTTGAGAAAATCGCGAATTAGAAATTGTTTGGAACATTACCCCGGTGTTTTTTTGGGAATCAGCCCATAACGGGGTTGGCCGTAAATGGTCGTTAGGCAGCAAAGCTCCTACCAATATCAACAATATTTCTCACCCTAAAGCCTTTTTTTGTAATTTAAACGCCAACTAAAATTGGGTTCTTCACCCGCCTATGTTTCCTGATCGAGTCTTATCCGGCATGCGACCAACCGGTCGCCTGCATCTTGGCCACTATCACGGCGCGCTCAAAAACTGGGCGAAGCTACAAAACGAGTTCCCATGTTTTTTCTTCGTGGCCGATTGGCATGCGTTGACGACCCATTACGAGACGCCGGATGTTATTGAGGAATACACCTACGACACCGTCATCGACTGGATTGCCGCCGGAATCGACCCGTCGCAGGCGACGATGTTTGTGCAGTCGCGCATACCGCAACACGCCGAATTAACCGTTTTGATGTCATTTTTCACGCCAATGTCATGGTTGGAGCGGGTGCCCACCTACAAGGATCAGGTGGAAAAGCAGGGGCATTTTGGCCGCGATCTAACCACCTACGGTTTCCTCGGTTATCCGCTGATGCAAGCAGCTGACATTCTGATCTATCGGGCGAATCAGGTTCCCGTTGGCGAGGATCAGGTTTCGCACATTGAACTTACCCGCGAAATTGCCCGTCGTTTTAATCATTTGTTTGGCCGCGAAAAAGGTTTTGAGGAAAAAGCCGAAGCCGCAATCAAGAAATTGGGATCTAAAAAGGCCAAGCTTTATGAACGCCTGCGCACACAATTCCAGCAGGAAGGCAATGTGCTTGCGCTGGAAGAGGCCCGTGAGTTATTGAGCGAAGTGCAAAATCTTTCGATGGGTGATCGCGAACGATTGTTTGGATTTTTGGAAGGCGGCGGTAAAGTCATACTTCCCGAACCGGAAGCCTTGTTAACACCGGTTTCGAAAATGGTCGGGCTGGATGGGCAGAAAATGTCCAAAAGTTATGCCAATACCATTGATATTCGTGATGACGAAAAAGCCGTGACGGATAAGGTTCGAAAAATGTTGACCGATCCGGCGCGGGTTCGACGGACGGATCCGGGTGATCCGGCAAAATGCCCGGTATGGGAATTGCATCAGGTTTATTCAACCGATGACATCAGAGGATGGGTGGTCGAAGGATGCACTACGGCCGGAATCGGCTGCCTCGACTGCAAACAACCGGTGATCGACGGCATTATTCAAGAGCTGCGGCCAATGCGGGAACGCGCGGCGCCGTACGAGGACGATTCCACCTTGATCAAAAATATTCTTGCGGATGGTTGTGAAAAAGCGCGTGACGCGGCTGAGGAAACCATGCGTGATGTTCGCGCTGCCATGGGTCTGGATTACAAATGAGCGTTGAACTGGTTGTTGACAATGCGTCGCCGGCTGGCAACCTGGCGGCACCCCCGCAAGGCAACTTGGGAATGGAATTGCCGGTCGCAAAAATCCGCGGCGAATTCATCACCGAAATGCCGGTCGATTTATTCATTCCGCCGGACGCCCTTTCTGTTGTACTTGAACAATTTGAAGGACCGCTCGATTTATTGTTGTATTTGATTCGTCGGCATTCGCTGGATATTCTGGATATCCAAATGGCTGATTTGACCCGCCAATACATGGCCTACGTTGAAATCATGCGTGATGGGCAGCTTGAGTTGGCGGCTGATTATTTGTTGATGGCCGCGTTGCTGATAGAAATCAAATCGCGCATGTTGTTGCCACGTCCGCCACGCCAAGAAGAGTCCGAGCCGGAAGATCCGCGTGCCGAGTTGGTGCGCCGGTTGATCGAGTACGAACAGATGAAGGCCGCGTCGCAGGCCATTGAAATATTGCCGCGAGTGGGACGTGAGTTTTCTTTGGTG
>JANPNU010000198.1:0-2232 GCA_031427615.1 Burkholderiales bacterium | reverse complement strand
ATCACCGCCGGTTCAAGAAGCGTCAGTGTCTCGGTGCGGGTATCGAGTCGGGCGCGAATGCCGACGGGAATGGTGAACTGCTGTGGAATATGCCCGAATGAATAGCCGTACACGGCTGGCTTGGTCAGTGTGGCGAAATGGTCGTCGAGCGTTTGTTCGAGTGTTAATGACGGATCACCATCGGGCGCATTGCTGCGACGAAACACGCCGAGCATGATGCCGGCGGCACGCGCAAACGACTGACTTTGTTTTAGCTGCGTCAGCATGCGATCAATCCGGTACGGTGCTTCACGAATATCTTCAAGGAATAACAACGCATCCTGCCAATCGGCAGCGTAGGGCGTGCCGACCAATGCGGCCAGCACGGCGAGGTTACCGCCGATCAGACGGCCTTCGGCAACCCCATGGCGAAATGTGCGTATCCGAAATTCGTCGGCTGTTTG
This sequence comes from Burkholderiales bacterium, assembly GCA_031427615.1. Taxonomy (GTDB): domain Bacteria; phylum Pseudomonadota; class Gammaproteobacteria; order Burkholderiales; family Usitatibacteraceae; genus UKL13-2. The sequence goes on along the minus strand of JANPNU010000198.1, from coordinate 1,789 downwards.
CGCCTGGCTTTGATTGTTTGCCGACATATAAATTGTCGTCTCGCGGCGCGGATGCATCAACACCGCTTCGAGTTGGGTGGCGGCGTAATCGGAAAACGACGATGAGGCGACCGGTCCATGGAAACTCACCAGACCCGCCTGCCGGAAGAGCGCAAGGTGCAAGGCGGTGATGTCGGAATACCCAACCAGAATTTTTGGGTGTTGACGAACAAGTTTGTAATCTATAAACGGCAACAATTGTGAACAACCCGAGCCACCACGCGCCGCCCATACCGCTTTGACCTCACGATCCAAAAACATGGCGTGAATATCCGCCACCCGCTCGGCGACAGTACCGGCGGTATTACCGCGGGCTGCCAAAATATTTTTGCTGACCTTTACGCGCATGCCAAATGCTTCCAGATTTTTAACACAACGTTCGACCGCTTCGGTGGTGGTGGCACCGCTTGGGGCAATCAGGCCGATGAGGTTACCGCGTTTGAGTGCGGCGGGCTTGATGATGGTGTGGCGGCTTGGTTTGGCTGCATTGGCGACTGAAGGCAACAAACCACTCACACTCATGGCTGCGGCCATGGTGGCAAGATTAAATTGACGACGGGTAATGGATGGATGGTGGACTGTGCCAATGTCAATATGCAGTTTTGGGAATTCATTGCCTGGTTTGTGATCGTGCATGAGAAATCAAATATCAAAATGAGAAATAAAAACGGGGTGCCATATCAATGGCACCCCGCGAGTGTTTGCCGTAACAGTCTAATTATTATTTGAAAGTGTAGGTCAGATTCACAGTGTAGGCACGTCCACGTGGATTGGCCGCCCGTGCATCCCATGCGGTTCCCGGTGAAAAGTCCACGTTGGCGGCACTGAACGGTGGGTCTGTGTTCAGCAGATTCTGAACGCCGCCAATGATGGTCAGATTCTTGAAACCCTTGTAAGTGGCCGACACGTTGTACAACGTGTAGCTCTTTACGTTTGAATTGAAGTTTGGCGCGAAGGCAACCCCATCCGGTACAAAGTTCTTGTAACCCGACGCATAACTTTGTGACAACGTTGCGCTCCAATCGCCCCTGGTGTACGAAACCCGCGCGTTATGTTTCCATTTCAGATACAAATTGGCCGCATCCCAAGTACCACCCACCGCTTCGACATAATCGCGGGTGGTGAATATGCGCGATTTATAGCTGCGCATACGGGTGCCGTCTAGCACAGCCCTCCAGGTGGCGCCCATCGCTTTCCAATTGGCCGCGATGCTGATGTCGGTGCCCTTGGCGATGTCGCCGTCGGCATTTACGTAGCCCGCACGGATAGCGGTCAATTGGCCGGCTGCGTTACGAATGAAGCTGTCCGGAAACGTCTGAAAATTCAACAGTACACCGTTCACGCCGGTAACCGACAGCAAGTAAATGCGCTGGGTACGTTTGACTTCCCAAGTGTCGGCTGAAATCGAAAGCCAGCTTGCAGGCGACAGCACGATACCCAATGAATGCTGCTTGGACAGTTCCGGTTTCAGGAGCGCATTGCCACCGCTAATTTGATCAACACGAATGCCGCATGCGGCGTTGGTGGCGACAAAGGTCGGGCAAAGAATTGGATCGTTGATGTTTTGCGCCAATGGTGATGCGCCGCTAATCGAGTAAAGCTGGAAGAAGCTCGGCGCACGGAAGCCTTCGTTGTATGAGCCTCTAAACAAAACAAAGTTAACGGGGTTAAACCGGAATGAGTATTTTGGGTTGGTGGTATTGCCAAAATCACTGTAGCGGTCATTACGCACGGCAGCGGTCACTTCCAG
>JANPNU010000197.1:0-1625 GCA_031427615.1 Burkholderiales bacterium | reverse complement strand
GCTTCGGATATTTTTCCCATAGTTTTTCTACCGCGTGAATCAGCGCAAGTGTGTCCTGCGTGTCCTGCAAACGTGTGCTGGATTCAAAGGTGGGCGCGTTCAGAAATTTTACTTTGATGGCAATCGTACCGGTGGTGTGACACGCCTTGCGCAGTCGCATCGCGGCTTTCTGGGTCAGCCGATTCAACACCGCAAGTGCGTTGTCTTTATCACGCAGCTCTGGTGCCAGTACGTTTGAATGACCAATCGAGCCCATTTCATTGTGTGGCTCGGACACTTCCTCGCCGCGCAGTTTTTTATAAAAGCGCAATCCGCCCACGCCGCCCCAAATACTGTGTAACTGATCGGGCGTTTGTGCATACAGTTGAGCGATGGTCATGACGCCGGCTTGATTGAGGCGTGTTTCCATGTTTTCACCCACCCCGTTTAAGGCGCGCAATCCGAGATGGGCGATTCTGTGTGGCACATCGTGTTCTTCGAGCACCACTAAACCGTCTGGTTTCATCATGTCCGAAGCGAGTTTGGCGAGGAACAGATTGGGCGCAATGCCGATCGACACTTTCATATATTCACCCACGGTTGCCGCCAAATGCCGTTTGATATCCATCGATAATTGTTTGGCGCGATCAACCGTTTTGTAACCGGATGGCAGATCACACACCATCTCATCAATCGATAACACTTTGCGTACTGGCGCGATCTCATCGACAGCTTTCACTGCACGTTGATGAAGATCGATATAGATTTCGTGGCGGGCCACCACCAGCACAATGTCGGGAATCAGTTTCTTGGCTTCGGCAACATTGGTGAGTGTTTTCACGCCGAATTTTTTTGCCTCCACACTCGCGGCGATCAGACAGGTCGTGTCGGCAATCATCGGCACCACGCCGACCGGACGGCCACGCAACTCGGGCCGCACCTGTTGTTCACAGGATGCAAAGTAGGAATTGAAATCAACCAGCAGGGCGTTAACGGACATTCGCTAATTTTACGCGTTGCGTAAATAAGCTGTAAATAAATACAGAAACATAAAAAAGGCAACTTCTAAAAATCCACAAGTTTTGTCATTCCGGCCCTTCGACGGGCTCAGGATGAATCGGGCACTTGCCCGGGCCGGAATCCAGTTCTTTTGTATTTTCAATAACGGTTCACCGCTGGATCCCGACCGGAGCCTGCCCTGAGCGAAGCCGTAGGGCCGGGATGACGGGGTTTTTAGAAGTTCCCAAAAGTAAATGTCCGCTTCCATCAAGCAGGTCCAGCCACTTTTGCCGCAAACTCCGCACTGTTATTTGTGTTTCGATTAAATGGATTATCGCGCGGCCTACCGGTGCCCACAACAAACAGGGCGGCGATTTCTGCAATTCATCTGCCACCAATGGCGCAAATGCCCACGTTGGCGAAAAATCCACCCATCGATTCACACTCCGGCATTTTGGAAAGGGTATGACATGAACACATTTGTTGCCAGCAGCACCACCAGAGTTTTACTTTGGCTTTTGATCGCGGTGCTGGCCTTGGTTGCCGTCTCGTTCCTGATGGTGCATTTACACAACGCCCAACAATGGGACGGTGGCTTGGTTATGTTTAATCATGACTTGTCAGACTCGGTACTCGGCTGGATGATC
>JANPNU010000196.1:0-2431 GCA_031427615.1 Burkholderiales bacterium | reverse complement strand
CAAAAACAGCCGGCACAACGCGCGATTCAGCGTTTGATGAAAGACGGATATTGATGAATCCTGGCCCGGCAATTTCGGGTTTGCCTTCCAGCAGATCTGACGGCGGCAACGCAGTGACAATGGCCGTGGCAATGTCTCTTGGCTTGGCACCCAGCTTTTTGGCAAGCTGTAACGCGCTGTTGACGGCGAAATGCCCGTGATCAGGATTTTTCGGTTTTTCCACCTCGATAACGAACGGCGAGACCTCGTCTTTAAGCGCTGGATAGGCGATGAACAGGGCTTGCTGGAACAGCGCCGCGATGGCGCTTTTATTGTCGATGAAGGATGACATGCTTGGCTTAAAAGTTAGCCTGAAATTATAGCGGGAAGGAGGTTGAAACGCGACCCTGACGACCTGTCGGAAATCAAACAATCGGCGCAGAAAAATTCGCCGGGCGCGGCGTCGGCTGCGGCGGCACCTCGACGAAACACAACTACAAGCACCGGTGCGGCTTTCGAGGACTTTATCGCCTGAGATGCCCACCAATCATAGGGTTTTAGGTGCGCACTGTCGCTATCAGCGTGTTGTCTGTCACCTTCCATGCGACTGAGTGACGCGAATCATCCGTAACAGCACCGCAACGTCTTCCTGACAGATGACAAGTCCGCCTCCCAGCCGCATAATTCCAGCGAAACGCAGCTTTTCCAAAGTTAATTTTCCTTGACGTAACCGACGCCCATGACAGCGGATAAGACTGAATTGGCGCGCAAATCGATAGATGCCGTCTACCGCGTCGAATCGCGGCGCGTGCTCGCCACGCTCATTCGCCTGCTCGGTGACTTCGAGATTGCGGAGGAGGCGTTGCACGACGCCTTCAGCGCGGCACTGGAGCAATGGCCGTCCGACGGCGTTCCTGCCAATCCGCGCGCATGGCTGGTGTCGGTCGGACGCTTCAAAGCGATCGACAACTTGCGCCGCCGCGCACGATTCAGCCCACTCGATGAAGACGCTGAAGCAGCGCTCAAAGCCCCTGATGATCCAACTTCATGGGAGCGTGAGGACATCGAAGACGACCGGCTACGATTGATATTTACGTGTTGCCATCCCGCACTTGGCCCGGATGCGCAGATAGCCCTGACGCTGCGCGAGGTTTGCGGCCTCACGACAGAAGAAATTGCCCACGCATTCCTGACCGCAACGCCGACGCTGGCGGCGCGCATTGTGCGTGCAAAAAATAAAATCCGCGAGGCAAAAATACCCTACCAGGTACCGTCGAAGGAGGAATTGCCGGAGCGGCTTGACAGCGTGCTGAGGGTAATCTACCTGGTATTCAACGAAGGCTACTCGGCATCGTCCGGCGCGTCGCTCACCCGTCACGATCTCTCGGGCGAAGCGATTCGGCTCGCGCGCCTGCTCGCTGCTCTTCAGCCGGAGCCTGAGGCGATCGGGCTTCTGGCACTTATGCTGCTTCACGAATCCCGGCGCGCCGCACGTGCAACCGCCGCAGGCGACGTAATCTTGTTGGAAAATCAGGATCGCTCGCGCTGGAGTCGTCCGATGATCGTGGAAGGCGCAATGCTGGTGGAGCGTGCGCTGTCGTTGCACCGCATCAGAGCGCAGATTGGGCCATACACGATTCAAGCGGCGATTTCCGCCGTCCACGCCGAAGCGACCGATGTGGCCTCGACCGACTGGGCCCAAATCGTCGGACTGTACGACGTCCTTCACCGCATGGAGCCTTCGGCCATCGTGGCGCTTAACCGCGCAGTGGCCGTGTCGATGCGTGACGGCCCGGAAGCGGGCCTCGCGCTGGTGGATGCGCTTCTTGCGAATGGTGAACTGGGGGAGTACCGGCTCGCCCACGCGGCACGGGCGGATATGTGTCGGCGCATGGGGAGGAATGCGGAGGCTCGCGCCTCCTACACACGGGCACTGGCATTGACACAAATTGAACCGGAGCGGCGGTTTTTCGAGCATCGGCTGAATGAATTGAAAAAATAATCAGCACGATGTCGAATTGGCCTCCCGCCAATCGACTAATGGATGTAATCGACACCTTTATCAACGAGATTTTGCGACCGCTCCATTCACAACAAGACAAGGAATACGACCATGCGAGGAATCAACCCAGTCCCCGACGGGATGCATACCGTCACACCGCACCTCATTTGCGCCGGTGCTGCTGATGCCATCTCGTTTTACAAGAAAGCGTTCAACGCCGTCGAATTGCAGCGCTTGCCCGGTCCGCAGGGCAAGCTCATGCACGCAATGATCCGGATCGGCGATTCGAACATCATGCTGGTGGATGAAGTTCCCGCCTGGGGAATGGTAAGTCCGACGTCGCTTAAGGGCTCACCGGTCATCATTCATCTCTTCGTCGATTTCGATCACGCCACCTGGCAATGCGCTATTTGAGAAGAACGCTTTGTTGTACTGCGAGGCGAGATAATC